>NZ_CP092473.1:112500-412500 GCF_014287515.2 Roseburia rectibacter | reverse complement strand
TAGCAGAACGGGAACTGTAATGTCTCGTACAATCCGGATTCGATCGCTTCCTCGGCAACTGCAAGTCTGTGGTTTGTAATACCGATATGACGGATCTTTCCCTGTGCTTTTGCTTCGAGCATTGCTTCATAAAGTCCTGTTCCATCCCCCAGTTTCGGGCAGAAAGACGGATTGTGGAACTGATAAATATCAATGTAATCCGTTCTTAAATTATGCAAAGAAATGCCAAGCTGCTCCCAGAATTCGTCTGCATTATTTGCCGCTGTTTTCGTTGCAATATAAACTTTCTCACGCATTCCATCAAATGCTTCACCTAACTTTTCCTCGCTGTCCGTGTAGAAACGCGCTGTGTCAAAAAATGTAATGCCCGCTTCATACGCTTTTCTCGCCAGTTTTACCGCATCCTCCGTACTGACTCTCTGGATCGGCAACGCACCGAATCCATTTTTATTTACTTTGATCCCTGTACTTCCTAGTACTACCGCTTCCATAACTCTTATTGTTTTTCTCCTTAAATCGTATTTTAACCACTATTTGCTCCCAGCCTCATCTATGCATTCTATTGTTTTAGATATGGGAAAAATAACTCACTCTTATTTCGCTTATCAAACATATTGTTATACTGCAGTATCTCATAGTTTTTCAGCCATCTGGCGTCCTCACCGGCCGCATCCTCCACATGCAAAAATCTGCCCTGTGATTTTGAATAAAAACCTCTGGAATTGACTGCAGGAATTTCTTCCATCATGTCAGCTAAAAACTGGTTATATGCCGGAAGCGTGATGCCCGCACGCTCTAATGCCAATGTAGACAGATAATTAAGACTTGTCAACTCAACATTTTCTTTTTCGCTGTCATAATTTGTCCAGATGAAAAATGGTACTGTATAGAGATTTTCAAGTTCCGACAGCGTCAGTCCCCCCAGACCTTTTCCATTCAGATACGGATAAAAGCTGGATGATAAACTTGGCTGATGATCTCCGAAAAAGACGATCTCCACCGGATCATCCACTTTTTCAAAATAGGAGATCAGATACTCTAATGCAGAATCACTCTCATGAATCAATGACAGATACTGGTTCACATCCGGATAATTGATACCGAGCATCCGTGCCTTTTCATCAAAATTATCATATTTTTCCGTATAACCACCATGATTCTGCATGGAAATACTCATGATAAATAAATCTTCATTGGACTTTTTGCTCTCATAACGGTCAACGATCTTTTCATACAGTTCCTGATCTGTAATATAATCACGTAAGATCTTGGTCTGGTCAAAATCATCTATAAAGTGTGTCTCATCAAATCCCATATTCGGATATACAATATTCCGGCTCCATCCAGTCTCATAATAAGGATGCATTGCCACACAGGTATATCCGATATTTTTCAGATCTGACACCAGTGACGTCGGCGTATCGGTAATGTACTGCTGATAGACAACCGAACCGCTCGGAAGAAATGCCATGGAGTTGCCGGTTAAAAATTCCCACTCCGAGTTCGGTGTCTTAGCACCAAATACTGAAGAAAGCGCGTGTCCCTTGATCGTATTATCTTCCAGAGAATCATAAAACGGCGTCAGATCGATATTCGTTGAGAAATTACCCACCACGCTTAAATCCGCATAAGACTCACTCATAACAACAATGATCGTCGGCTTCTTTTCTTTCCCCCCGTTATCGATATCCGTCTCTTTTCCATACTGTTTTTCCAGTTCCTGCACTGCCTCTTTCGAATATCCCTCCGGCTCCGCAATAAAGCAGTCACGGATACTTAACACAAAGTTTAAGATGTAACCGTTTCTATAACTTCCCTTTTGTTCCCATGTTTCTGTCACTACAGTCTGCGTATGTTTTCCTATATATACACAGCAAAGCACGGCAAGTGAAATACAGACGATCGACATTGGAATCCTTTTTTTGAAGGAAACATGCAATTTCCGGATGAGTGCAACATACAGCGTGGAAAGAAGTATCACATACCCTGCCCTTGCATCCATGACAAATTCATAATTGCCTGCCACGGATAGTCCTGTCTGAATGGACTTTAAATCACTGAAAATAAATTCATTTCCCCGAAACAAATATACAAAATAGTTGATCCCTGCAAAGGATAAAAGCACAATGTGCGAGATCAGGCAGGTTAAGCCTGTATTATTCGTAAATACCTGGACGACCAGAAAAACTACCAGGCAGCATAATACGTTTAACAGCATTTTGTTATCTGAAATCTTAGCTCTCAGTTCTGCATCCAAAAGCAGGTACTGGATATGATAAGCCGTAAAAATACCGCCGCTTCCCAGCATAAGCGCACTCCACAGCCATGACAGTTTTTCATTTAATTCAATCTTTAAGCTCTTGATTCCAAAATAAAGTACTCCAAAACCAAGCAGCACCCATATCGGAAATCGAATGACTGCAAACAGCACTGCTGCAAACACCATTGCAACTGCAAGCCGGATCAGATTCTCTTTTTCAAAATATAACTTTATCTTCATGGTTTCCTCATAATTCAATCTCTCATAGTCTCTTTTTCAACAAAGTTATTCTATCATTACATACAGATTTGTCAATTTTGTGAAGATTAAACTTTTCTTAGTTTTTTGATTTTTATTCTTCTGATATTACAGGTCCCGGTAAATGGTGGGTTTTCAATATCAATAAAATACCCCCTGAGCAGATTTATATCATGCCTGCAAAGGAGGTATTTTTCCATATTATTTTGTCCGCTTTTTAAAGAAATCATCGATTGCTGCATGCAGTTTCTGTGCATCCATGCTCTTTAACAGATAACCGTCCGGCTTTAATGACATCACGTTCATGACTGTCTGTGCATCATTTTTTCCCGTCAGGAAAATAATCGGAATATTCTGAAATTCTGCATCTTCGCGTATCATCTGCATAAACTGCCTGCCGTCGACGATCGGCATTTCATAGTCTAATAAGATCAGATCCGGTATATTTAAGGCAAGGTATTTGATCGCCATTTCGCTGGAATTGACCGGGATCACCTGATATTTATCTTCTAACAGTGTCTTAATATTTCGAAGTATTACCCCCGAATCATCAACTGCTAAAATCGTTCTTTTTTTCATCCTGTAATATTCATCGACCTGCCGTTTGATGTTTTCCACCATCTCCACAACATTGATCGGTCTTATAAAGATATCGGTAAACATCTGTTTTGGAAGTGTTTCCCAGAGTTTCTCAAGCTCTTCCACATTTCCCATAACAAATACAGGTGTTTTATGCTTGATCGCATGATCGACGATTACCTTGACACCTACCGCCTTTTTCAAAAGTTCTGCACTTGTACAGATCAGATAGCCCTGTGGCTGTTCTTTTGTGGTAAGTGTTGTTGCCATTGCGATATTTACTACATTTGCTTTAACCTTTTCTTTTTCAAATGTACTCTCAAATGACTTCATCAGATAACTCTGTTCTTCCATCAAAATAAGAAATTCTCTTTTGTCCTCAAGCATAATAAACCTCCTTTAGTCCCGCAATAACTCCGCCATGGTATCTGTCAATTCCATAATTTCTTCCATCGATACATCCGCCACATATACACGCAGCTGATCCATGGATTCTCTTAAACATTCCGGGATCTGATATTCTTCAAGCTGCTGCATGATCAGATCCACTCCGTCAAGATCAAATTGTTCTATGCATTGATGAATCTGCTGTAACGCATCGATCCACTCGCCATCCGAAACTTCTTTTTTGGCAGCTTCCTCCTTATCTGCATAGGGACGGAGTATCGTTTTAAAACCACGGTACATCGTAAGCAGATCCGGTGTTTTTTCCTCAAGCACTGATGTGTCTGCCTGCTTACCACAACTTTCAAGTTCCTTTGCCGCCTCTGATAACGGTACTGCACCGATCAGAAGTGCGGAACTCTTTAACGCATGTACTTCAATGACATAATCATTGATCAGACCTTCTTTCAGGCACTGTTCGATCTTATTTGCCTTGCTGTCGATCGTACGGTAAAAAATCTGGATCGTTTTCATAAGGGCTGCTTTTGAACCACAACGTTTTACCCCCTCTTCAAACGAAAATCCGTCTGTTACTTCCTGTGATCTTTCTGTCTCTGCCGCAGCATCCATATCATCCTCTGTAATAAGTTCTTTTGCCTCTTCCTTAGAAATCTCGTGTATAAGCTCTTTCGGAAGCCATAACTTTAACTGATTACAGATCCGTGTAAACTCAATCGGTTTTGCAACAAAACCATTCATCCCCACATTCAAAAATTCTTTTCTCGCATCTACCATTGCATTTGCAGTGAGTGCAATGATCGGCACTTCTTTTCGTTTTTCATCCGGCAATGCACGAATCTCTTTTGTAGCTTCTATTCCATCCATAACCGGCATCATATGATCCATCAATACCAGATCATATTGATCCTGCCGAACCATCTTAACTGCCTGCATACCATTTTCCGCGGTATCTATCTGCATCTGAAGCGGCTTTAAAAGCTCCTGCGCAACCACAAGATTCAGATCATTATCATCTACAAGCAAAATATGAGCTTCCGGCGCAATAAACAGATTCTCTGCTTCTTTTTCGATCACACTCTCCTTCTGCTGCTCGTAATTAACAGCAGACATTGGTGTCGCATCAACAATGGTCTGTTCTATCGTAAAGTAAAACTTACTTCCCTTGCCATATTCGCTTTCTACTTCAATGACTCCTCCCATCATATTGACTAAATTCTGGGAAATTGTCAACCCCAGTCCGGTTCCTTCCACATAACGGTTTCTGTCCATCTCCACGCGCTGAAACGCATCGAACAGAATTTTCTGATCTTCCTTGCGGATTCCGATCCCGGTATCTGCCACCTCATAATAAAGCATTACTTTATCCGTATTTTTCTGTCTGACATGCACGGAAAAGCGGACGCTGCCTTTCTCTGTATATTTAATGGCGTTATTCACCAGGTTTATGATGACCTGACGGATACGCCCCATATCCCCTTTCAGCTTACATGGAATATCCTGATCAATATCATAGATCAGTTCCAGACCGGAATGTCCGATCCTGTTTTCCATACTAATCCTCAGATCATGAAACATCGAACATGTATCATACGGTTCATCAAACAGCTGCATTTTACCGGCTTCCATCTTTGAACAATCCAGCACATCATTGATGATCGTAAGAAGCACACGCCCGGAACTCTGGATATTCAGCAGATATTCCTGCTCCTTCGGTGAATGCCGGGAACGCAGTAAGATCTCTGTAATTCCCACAATAGAGTTCATCGGCGTACGTATCTCATGTGACATATTCGAAACGAAGTTGGTTTTGGCACGGTTGGCATCTTCCGTCTGTAATACAAGACGCTTCATCAGATGGTTCTGCTCTATGATCTTTGTCACGTCGACAATTGTCATCATATATCCCTGTATCAGTTCATTGTCCTTTAACACCGTTTCTTCCACCTGATAATGCCGGTCTTTCCAGTCAAAAAAATCCTGACTGCCCTGAATAAATGTATATATCTTATCATCCGTGCAATATCCCTGTTCCTTATTTATAGAAGTAATAATTTTATCCGCCATCGAATTTAAAAAAAGGAAACGGTGATCCGCATCTGTTACAATGACAGCTTCTTTCAGATTATCAATAATATAATTTTTTGCATTTTTTACAGGATCAAACAAGCCGTATTTTACAACGGCAATGCTCATAAAGATACAGGACAACAGAATTCCAAGAGGTGTTGGATCATCTCCTTTTAGAATTTTTAAAATGCGCAGAGACAACAGGAGCATTGGTGAAAGCATCGCTGCGATCATAAGGAAATGGATTTTTCCTTTATTGGGCATACTTCTCTGAGAGCAGTAGGAAGAGATGATGATGCCGATCGTGGTCATGATTTCTGCCAGTAAGAAAGCCATATAGACATAGTACATTGGTGCTGGAGAGATTTCCAGCGTATATCCGTTCAGGTTTGCCTTCGAAGGAGCCAGCCAGTAATCTTTATAGTATAGATGATGATAATCAACGGTTGCGATCATAACATAAAATCCCATGTTTACCACAAGAAGCAGATGAATCGCCCACTGAGGGATTTTTATATTTTTCCAGCGTATCATAAACATGAGAGCGCAGAAATTACCAAAACATTTTCCCAGGTATTCCATTTTCCCGATCACAACCATAGTTTCTTTCTGACCGCCCACAATGTAAATACTTTTTGCCACAAGTGTCACCAGACAACAGGCAATCGTTAAGATAAGCTCCCCTCTATAGTTTGTATCTTCCTTCCGGAAAACAATCACCAGTAAATCAAAAGCCACAAGAACACCAAATATATGAAGTAACAGCCACAAAGCCGCAAATGTCATCACTTACGCTCCCCCTTCTGTTCCTGCACATAACTAGTACATTTTTACCATTATATCATGTCCTGGTGGGTTTGATAACTGGTTTTTCGTAAATTTTAGTTGACTTTAATTTTCAACATCTGTTGCCAAAGCTGCCCGCACTCTCTTTTTTCAAATCCGGCTGCTTTTCAAACGTACATGATGGATTCCTTTTACGAAACTCATTTGATTTTCCTCCTTATCTTCCCTGAGACCCGCAGCCTTCTCTTCCAGGCATATCCTCACTTTTCACATAGCGGGCATTGAACTCCATATTGATCTCGCGCAATTCTTTTTTCCCATCAATATAATCCTGATACATTTCCACAAGTCCTGACATGCAGCCATCGCAGGCTGCATCTATGTTTCCTAATGATTCTGCCACGATCTTTTCACGTTCTTCTTTTGTTGTCTCGGAAATTAAATATCCCATTGTCATTCTCTCCTTTTTCAAGTACCATGATCGCATTGGAATTTCTTACGGTGGAAAGCCTGTGTGCGATCGTGCCTGTAAACAAATGTGTATCCTGTATTACCATGGAAAGAGAACGCCGCAGGTCATCTTTCCTGATATCTTTGACGTCGATCCCATCATATGTGATCTGTCCCGGTTTTGCAAACAATGATATTCCGTTCAGCACCGTTTTCTCCGGCACATAGCCGAACACGACATCATGGAAACGCACATCTCCCTTTAACAGTGTCAGTTCTTCTGATGACAGTTTCCACGCATAAGGCAAAAATAAACCTCTTAACTCTTTCGGCTTTACGATTTTGTATACCTGAACGGAACTTATTTCGTAAATAAATGCAAAATATCTATAAAGGTAGCCAATCCAATATATTTCATGCAAGATTCCAAATTTGGTAACCTTGCCTTCTTGCCGAATCGTATACGGGATGCATATTTTTATCCAATATCTTACAGAACTCCTCTCTTGAATTTCCTTTTCGATAAAGTTCCTGATTTGCCCAAATGGAATGTAAATTGTCTCTGTAACAGGCTTCATATAACTTGTAAATTCCAGGCTTTTCATGCATCTTTTCATATAAAATAAACTGATTATCTGCAAACTTAGAAAAAAACAAATCCCATTTTGGGAGCTTGTTATTTTTCCTGGAATTCCAAATGGAATCCATCGGCATGAGATTCCAGAGTTCATCATTCATCACAAATGAGTGTGGAATAAAATGATCCAGATCATATTCTTGTGTATTGATTGGTTCACCCTTAAATACATCTATAATTGGCGTAATTTCCATCACCGCGTCCCAAAGCTTTCTTGCATTTTCCAACTTGCGTATTTTTTCATCTGCGGAGGTAAGTTTATATACCAATCCCGGAACTTCCGGATTATTATTCTGCAGCCACCTAACCTTTTCCAACTGAATCCAACCGAGAATGTTTACGGTATTGTCCCGAATCATTTGAAACCAGTCCTCTTGAAAGGTAATCACTCTTTTCAGACTTTTACCATCATTAAATGTATAGGGCAATAAGATTTCGGTCTGGCTTAGTTTGTTATAATATTCCATCATTCTTCCGGCACTGCTTTCCAGATTAATCTTCTCGACTCCACGATTTGCAAAGCCAGACAAAGCCTTGTAAGGAACATTTTTCGTGAGGTCTTTTTTGTAAGTGCCAAGTTCTTTATCCTCCGAAAACTCCAGCAATTTATTTATGATTTCTACGTCACTTGCATTGTTTGCAAGTCCACTTAATTTCTGTAATCTTAATACGGCTTTTTCAAGATTATCCTTAATAATTCCTTCCCCATAGATTCCACTTAAGTGGATGTGATACTCAAGAACCGGATACCAGGCATTTGATATCATTTTGTTGATGATTTCATCGTAGGCAGCTTCTTTTTTATTAGCAGATATCAGCTGCACAATTGCTTCGAGCCAATAAAACTTATAGCTGCACGTTGGAGAATTCATCATTTTAGAAAATCCATCTATGTCAAGCTTGTTGTAGTATTTCTTGTCGATGGGTAAATCAGCCAATATCTCACCTTCTCCCTTGATTATCTGTTTCAATTCGTCTTTTAAAATTGTAACTTTTTTTATTACAATTTTAAAATATCATGATGTTGGGGGCAAAACCATAAATAACTTTTCCCCTATTTCTATAGCACCTTGAAAAATTCATAATTTGTAGTATGTCGCCGGATTTTAGAAGATATATGCCGGGGCTTTCCTGCCTTGTTTTATGCAAGTACCGGATTTTGAGCGTAATGTCCTAAGCCCTTCACATAATTGAAGAGTTTCCGGAAATTCAATGCGGCTATTTTGGAACCGAAAGAGAACTTGCCACGCTGTTTTCCACGGGGCATCTTTTCCAAATGGTAATTCTTTCGAATATTTGACGGAACAGTTTCCACTCCATTACGGAGAATGCAAGTGTATATCAGTTCCATCCGGCTTAGTTTGCGGATGTTGGATTCAATCATCATGGAATCCATTCGTCTGACTTTGCCGCTGATTCCCATCAATTTTACAATGGAAGCACTTAGATCTTTCACACAGTCATGGTAGAGATCCTTATTATGAAGGGCATACTGAATTCGAAAATCCAGCATAAGATTTTCAACTTTCTCATCATCGGAATAATCAAAAAGCTCTTTGATGATGAGCGCGCCAACGATCACATTTACCGGAGTATTCGGTCTGGATGCCTTATCATTGTATAATACAGAAAAGCGCTTTTCATCAATAGCAGGAAATATTTTATCGGCAAAGATTTTTGCCCAGGATTTTTGCCCAGGATTTTTCCTCAGGATTTTTCCTGTGCTTTCTGTTCTCTGGCAGTTAATCCGGAAAAACTATCTGTAAATGACATTTGCTGGTAAGCGTTTTCCTTAAATGACATAGAGAATACCTTCTTTCTTAAGATATCTCTATTATACAGCAAGTAAACTATTTATGCCTATATTTACTACAAAATAGTGCAATCTGTGAATTTCCTTCCTAATCTACCTCGCTGATAAATTTTTCTATAAGCCTGTTTACTTCATCCGGCTGGTCGGTATTGGAATTATGACCGGCATTTTTTATCCATTTAAGCGGTAACCCTTCTCTCTGATGCCATTTCTTATTATAGCTTTTTGCTGAGCCCGCTTTATCCTTTTCTCCACAGATAAGTAACGCCGGACAACTGATACGATATGGCAGATCTGCTTTGATTGCTTCAGCAAGCATTCTGTACCCGAAGCCGGCAAGCCTTGCGTATTCTTTAGGGTCTGCATCATAGGACATCATCATTTTCCGCATAAGATTCTGACCATAATCTGTCTCAGCGCACCCTCTTGACCCTGCCCTAAGAAGCGCTTTCCATGGATATATTTTATATAATGGCTCTGCTCTTTCAAGAAGCCATATTTCCATTGCAGTCATATAAGACTTTTGAAGCGGTGCAGAATCAATAGAAATAAACCCCTTTATCTTATCCGGATATAATTCCATATGCATTTGAGCCAGATATCCACCCATAGACTGACCAATAATGATCGGATGATAAATTTCTTCTTTTGCTAAGATTTCATAAAGCCATTCTGCCATGTCAGCCAGACTGTAATTATTCGTAAATGGTCTGGATAATGCATGTGATGGTGCATCCCATACAAACACATTCTGTTTATTCTCAAAATATTCTATCTGCTTCTCAAAAAGTCTGTGATCTGCTGTAAGTCCCGGTAAAAATACTAACGTAATTTTCTCCTTGTCTATTATATTTACAAAATAACGGATGCAGCCACAGGATGTCTTATAACTGTTTTCTATCATTTTCCGTCCCCTTTCCATAAACCATTTCCCAATGATTTATCATTTCCAGATATTCCTGCTCAAAAACAGTTACATCATAATTTCCTGTTCTGTACCAATGCTTCAGCATCCCTTCTGAAGCATATAGAATTTCTTTATATATACGAACAAATTCTATATCCTTACGGATGAAATCGAGATTCAAAATTGACAAAAGCAATTCCAATGTCGTTTGGGTAACATCCTGTACATACGGTTGGATAGTTGATTGAATATCCGGCTCTGTTTCAAAGTATGAATTTATGGAAAATAAAGACAAAAATGTGTATTTTCTCATCACTGCACACTTAGCCATCAGACCCCGACGCATCATTTCAAAAAAATCATCTGTTTCATATACCTTATATTTACACATGTATTTTTTTGTTAAATCCGCTGCATGATTCCATAAAAAAATATACAGCTCCTGCTTGTTATGAAAATAATGAAACAAAAGTGACTTGGAAATTCCGGCTTCTGCTGCAATTTCTGAGGTTGGTGCCTTTTTATATTGATTCATTGCAAATACTTTATATGCTGCATTCAATATTTGAGATTGTTTTTCTACAGGCAAAGCATAAAATTTATAATTCATAAGCCGCCTCCGTTGACCAATTAGGTTAATGCGAGTATACACCCGTTGACCGATTAACGGAAGACCTCATTTGACCATCACTTCAATGACTAGGCTCCTTTACCTGTTTTCTTTTTCCGGCAGACAAGTCATAAGAAGAAAAATTGCTCCCAATACCACGATACTGCCCGCCATAATTAATATCATCTGTGTTGTATTAACTACATTTCCATGAAACTGCGGATTACAGTCTAACGTTTCCCTTATTGCCGTTATCAGCTCCTCTGGCAGCTTCTCACTCTCCATCTCCTCAAATATGCCACGAAGCATATGATTCTTAATAAGTGAAGTTCCATAAGTCCCCGGAAGATATGACAATGCTTTCTGCAATCCAGAGCCAAAATTAGAGATTGGCATATATGCTCCACAGATAAAGCCATAGCCTGCGCTGACAATCGTTCCTACTGCTGACATCTGCCCCTGCGTAGTAAGCGGATAACTTATAATACTTGAAAGTGTACTTCCAAATAGCACCAGAAGAATCTCATCAATAATAATCCAAAGCACATCCACAAAGCTTAAATACCAGCCCATTTTTCCTATGTAAAGAAGTCCGATCACAAGTGCCAGCCCATTTACAAGCAATGAATTCAGCACTGTTGCAAGGAAATATCCAAGATATATCTTTGAGCGACTTATCGGTGAAACATTTAAGTCCTTCCTTATACCATTCACCTTGTCCTGAACCATTGTAAGATTCACGCAGAATGTAACTGTTACACAGCTTACTGCTAAGAGAGCGGCAACTAGCTGGGATGCAACTGTCCCATCAATCAACTTTTCCGCAATCGTAAATCCTTCCGGAAATGCTGATGTAAAAGAGTCCTTATAAACCTTTGCTAAAAATGTTGCATACAATACAATCAAAATAAATGGTGTGATAAGTGCAGAAAAAAACATTCCTTTATCTCTAAAAAATAATTTCCTGTTCCTATTCATAAGAGAAATAACTGCCTTCATTCGTTTTCACCTCCCAGTACCTTGCCTGTTACCGCAAGAAATACATCATCCATTCCGCCCTTTACTACCTCGTAATCTCTAAATATATCCTGATGTTTAACTATAAGCTTTGTTGCTTCAATGTCTATATGAGCATTACTAAGATGCATAATATATGAACCAAGATGCATTAAAACACAAAAAGGACGCAGGATTACTCCCACGCCCCAATTACTATCTGGCTTTATCTGTCCTTACCATTGGCACTTCTTTCGCTGCTTCAACCTTCATATCTGCACCGCTTCTTTACATTCACGTATAAAGACTCTTTCACATGCTTTGATCGTCTTTTTCAAATATCAGAATCTTCTGCGTAACCTTTTTTGCAATCGGTAATAACGACAAAAGTCTGTATGCAGATGAAAATAACTCCATGCCACGAAGAATATTATCATCTTTTATTTTATGATACCCTGTTGTCATATTCCCAAGGTCTTCAAAATGATCTGCACCGAAGACAAATTTTGAGCCTGTTTGCTGTATGGATTTTTCTATTCCTTCTTTCTTTACCCATGCCTTTGCCAGACATTCCATAAGAATACAGGCATTATCAAAGTTGTCCTTTATTATTTTTAATATCTTACCGTTTTCTTCTGCTGTCAGATACATTGATAATCCTTCAATGATAAAAAGCATTTTCCCCCGCACTTTTACTTCTTTTGACCATGCAGGGTCAAGTGCAGAAATTCCTATCGTAGAAACACGTCCTGATTCCTCGAAAATCTGCTTGCGGATTGCTATCGTTTCTGGCAGATCCAGATTGTACCAGGTGATTTTACCATTATCCATGCGATAAAATCTCGTATCCAGACCACAGGCAATATTAACCACCGTACAATCAGGATTTTTCTCTATAAAATTCTTTACTAATTCATCAAAAACTATCGTTCTAGCAATTACCCCTTTCCCCATCGTAGAATCCCTAGCCGCTGTAGAAAAATCATAATCAATTCTGTCGACTAATTCTACCGCCTTTGCATCATAGAATTTATTATGCTTACTTTTGGAATATTGGGCTCTGGCATAAAAGCTCTGGAGCATTGTCTCAGCACTGCCACTGATAGTAGGTTTTATTCTTTCACTCATACATTTACCTTTTTTGCAATATAATTAGTTTCGACTAACTTGATTGTAACACATTTTATGAAAATAAACAATTCAATTTGACGTGTCTTGGAGACAGTCCCCATAAACTTCTTAAACTGGAATTTATATAATTATCTCTCTAACTTTCCCCATTTTATAGGCTTTCCCGCCTGTCCATTAGTGAAATGATATGTAGTTTCCCTTATTTTTGCCCTTATGAGATAATCACAAGGGAAATAAGGGAAATTTTTTAGTCATTGCCTACCACTTTATCAAGAAGCCGAACCGATTTTCGTTTCGCATCTCTTGTGGAGTGAGCATAGACGTTCATTGTGGTACTGACATCTGAGTGTCCTAACAATTCCTGCACATCTTTTGGGGCAGCTCCATTTGCTAAAAGGTTGCTTGCATAGGTGTGACGTAACTGGTGGAAATGAAAGCCTTCAAATCCCTCTAATGTTTTTGCTACCTTTCTGCATACCGTTCCCAAAGTAGTCGGAAGTTCCAGACAGCCATCAGGTCTTAAGCAGACGAAAGAAATTTCTTTATAATCTGCCGGGACTTCCTCTGTTCTGTCTAAGCAATAATACTCGTAGTACACTCTGTTTTTCTCTTTGACCTCTTTGTAGTAGTTCGTGTGATAAAGTTCTCCATACTGCATTCGATTTTTTAACTGCTCTTTCCGGGCATTACGGAAAATCTCTACCAGCGTATCTCCAAAATCAACAATCCTCACTTTTTTCCGCTTGGTTGGTCCGATGATATATTTGCGTTTTGAGCCATCATATCGGATGCTGCGTCTTATGGTAAGGCATTGTTCTTCCAGATTTACGTCCTGCCATGCCAAACCACAGGCTTCTCCAATACGAAGCCCGGCATAATAGGCTATCTGGATTGGAAGTATTGCGGCTGGGTTCTTTTTTTGAAGATACGTAAGCAGTCTTTCATAATCTTCTCGTGAAATTGGTTGGATATTTCCGTCCATGTCCTCATCCGAAAACAAATCAACTTCGTCCGTCTGATACCGCAGTTTAATATACTGCATGGGATTGAACGTAATATACTGTTTTGGAAATACTGCAAAGCGGAAGGACTGCTGCATGACTGCGGAAAAAGAATGGATGTAATCTTTGCTGTAACCCTTTTTCTCTTTTCCATCGGGATGAACTCCCCCAAAGGAAAGCAAATCAAAGAAGGATTGCAAATGCTCAGAGGTTACATTTTTTAATTTCCGTTCTGCCAATGGGTGTTTCTTGATATTTCGGATTGTTCCGAGGTAATTCTCCACAGTACCATTGCTGAGCGTACCTGTTTTTAATTCCTCCTCTGCCCACACATCCAGAAGTTGTCCGACTGTGAGATTTTCCGCTTTGGCAACAAATTTCTTTTTTTCATAATCATCCATTGCCTGACGGAGCAGCTTTTCAGTTTCACTTTTGCTTTCTGTTCCAACGCATTCTTTTTGAACAAGATTGCCGCTTGCGTCCTCTACATAGAAGCGGTAGTACCATTTCTTTCCTTTTTTTCTTACAGATCCTTTTGCCATAATCGTATATCTCCTTTCGATATTAGACAATCGGAACTGATGAAATGCTTCGTGCGTGTAAGTATATCATAACTCCGGTTGTCTTACTATACCGATTCGGAATCTTCGTATAAGACTTCTGATAAAAGATTTGCAAGCCTTTGTTCTGCTGTTTTTGGTTTCTTGGAATAGAGCCTTACAACGTCTGCCATCTCATTAAGAGCATTGATGGTAGGAGTGATTTCCCTTAAGAACATAATCTCATTATATTCCTCATTCGATTCAAACCCTATTGTTTTGGCAATATCCGTCTGACCAGCATTCCCCTTGAAATTTTTGCAGGCGAACTGGAAGGAATCCAAAAACAGACCATATTGTTTTAACATCAGCAGTAATAAATCTTTTGAAAAAGCATCTTCTTCTTTGGTAAGGGCAAGCGGTAACTGTTCCAGAATATCTCCCATCGCATCACGAATCTGTAACTCTCTCTTATCCGTAATGTCGGTTTCATATTCATCTGTTTCCCCTTTGAGCCATTCCACAGATACATGGAGTGCTTCCGAAAGACCTTCCAGCACCATTTTTTTCGTATTGTCAATCGAACCATTCTCATAACGCAGGATTGTAGAAGCGGTAACCCCCATCTTTTCTGCGACATAAGGCTGTGTCAGATTCAATTCCAGACGGCGCTGTTTTACTCTGCTGCCTATCAGCTTGCGTAGTTCTTTATCTTTCATGCTGACTGCCTCCTTTTTCGGTATGTATGAATTATAGCATTGTTTTTCCAAAATTGCAATATGCAACATAAAGTTTGTTTTTGATATTTCGTAACGCTTGACAAAAAGATATGAAAAGGATATACTTACATCACAAGAATTGCATAATGCAATTTATAAGGAGGTGATTATATGACGCAAAGAAAAATTGCATTATCCATCGAAGAAGCTGCTGACTATACGGGAATCGGCAGAAATACCTTAAGACAGCTTGTAGAATGGAAGAAACTTCCAGTATTAAAGGTTGGTCGCAAAGTCCTGATTAAAACCGATATTCTGGAAATGTTTATGGAAGCTAATGAAGGTCGTGATTTGAGGGATAGAGGAAATGTAAAAGCCGTAACAAGAACTGCGGCAAATTAAAAAGGCGGCTTCCGAAGAAACCGCCAAAGGTTCTATCAGACCGAAGCCATGATATACCTACACGCAAGAAGATTATACCATGTGCTTCTTCTGATACGCAACCGAGAACTTATGTTTGTGAAGGAAAGGAGAATGTAAGAATGGCAAAATCAACAAAAAGTTATGAAGAACGAATGCTTGAAATGGAAAAGAAGGAACAGGAAAGCCTTGAAAAAGCAAAACGATATGCAGCACAGAAGAAAGAACTTCTAAAACGAAAGAAAGCCGAAGAAAGTAAAAAACGAACCCATAGGCTCTGTCAGGTTGGCGGTGCGGTGGAATCCGTTCTTGGTGCGACTATTGAGGAGGAAGACATCCCAAAGCTGATTGGTTTTCTGAAAAAGCAGGAAGCCAATGGGAAATTTTTCTCAAAGGCAATGCAGAAAGAAACAAATACCGATATGGAGGAAGTGTAATGGCGGATGGGATGAGTTTTTCATTCCCTTCATTGCTTTTTCATGAAGGGCGCACTTATGGACAACCAGAGGTCGTCCCAATAAGTTTGCCACAAGTGGCAACCGGTCTGCGCTCACGCTTGCCGGGCTCGTTCCGTCGGCGGGGCTTTCAGCCAGACCTGCTCATGCCACAGGAGGCACTCTTCGCCAGAGAGGCGCATTCCATGCAGGCTGCTATGCGCAGGGCACTCTTACGCAGAGGGCGTTCTGGCAATGCTGCTTTTTCTAAAATCGAAAGCAATGTTGCCGGAAATCTATACCGGATGTGCAGAAAGGAGGAATCCAGATATGGCGATTTTTCATTACACAATCAAAATAGTCGGACGAAGTAAAGGGAAATCTGTTATCTCCGCTTCCGCATATCTCAATGGGGATGTGATGAAAAACGAGGAAACCGGGAGAATCAGTTATTACACTTCTAAAAAAGAAGTGGTCTACACCAGTCTGATGATGTGTGAAAACGCACCTCCTGAATGGCAGATAGTACCAGAAGAAAATATAAAACGCTTTCAAAAATCTGTCCGCTACAAAAGGTCAGAAGATAAAGAAGCTGCTTTAGAAAAATTCAAAATCACATTTCAGAAACAAAGATTATGGAATGAGGTATTGAAGATTGAAAAAAGTGCGGATGCCCAACTTGGCAGGTCATTTGAATTTGCCCTCCCAAAAGAATGGAGCAGACAGGAACAGATTCAATATACATCCGACTATATCCAAAAAACATTTGTGGATAAGGGAATGTGTGCTGATTGGAGTATCCACGACAAAGGGGATGGCAACCCCCATGTCCACCTGCTTCTGACGATGCGACCTTTTAACCCGGACCATTCTTGGGGAAAGAAAGAAGTCAAGGATTGGGATTTTGTCAGAGATAAAAGCGGAAATATCGTGATTGACGAATCCCACCCGGACTGGTGGCAGGATAAGAAAAACCCTGACCGTCATGGAATCCGTATCCCTGTATTAGACGAAAACGGAATCCAGAAGATTGGTGCAAGAAACCGCCTGCAATGGAAACGGGTGCTGACCGATGCTACTGGATGGAACAATCCCAAAAATTGTGAGCTGTGGCGGAGTGAGTGGGCAAAGGTGTGTAATGAACATCTTCCTTTGCATAATCAGGTTGATCACCGTTCTTATGAAAAACAGGGAAAACTCCAGATTCCTACCATCCATGAAGGCGCTGACGCAAGAAAGATTGAACAAAAGTTTCTTGCCGGGCAGGAAATAAAAGGTTCGTGGAAAGTAGCGGAAAATCAAATCATAAAACAACAAAACACGTTATTGCAAAAGATACTGGACACCTTTGGAAAAGTATCGGGTGCATTATCATTATGGAAGGAGCGATTAAATGACATTAGAAGAAAGCCGGGAAATTATACCCTTAATGGAATCCATGATTGGGCAAATCGAAGAACAGCAGACCTTAATGGCAGAAATGATTCTGGAAATGCAGAATCGGGACACCCAACTCTCTCTTATGCAGGAACAGAATCAGAAATTGCAAAAATTAAACAGCGAGTTATCCGAGCTGCTCAACATTTTGCCAAATACCGAGGAACTGCTTTCCAAGATGGAAGAACAGAAAACGAAGATAGAACTTTTGGAAAACGAAAATCAGCAATGGCAGAAATTGGTACAGAAGCTGAACAGCGAAAACAGTTTATTACTGAAACAGAACACCGAATTGCTGAACTGGAACAGCAGATAGAGAAAGGACGTGATATAGATGAACGAATCCAGAGAATCAAAGAACGCCGAACAGTTGGAAGAACTTCTCCTCTTGACCGAGGAGATACAAGAAGAACTGGAACAGAAAGACCAGCTTATCGTGGAACTAAAGACGCAGCTCAACGAATCTCTGACCTTGAACGAGAAATTAAACAAAGAGAACAGAGCCGGGAATATTCAAGCATTAAAGAACGACTTGAAGCTAGCAGACAGAGCATTGCGGAACGAGAAAGAGAAGCTGCGAAGCGCAAACGTCACGATAGGGGAATGTCAAGATAAAATACGATGCTTAACACAACAACGGGATTATGCCCGGACACATCAGAAAATCGTAGAGATACCGGTAGAAAAGCCGGTACCCTATGAAAAATGTGAAGCCTGTGACCGGACAGCCTATCAGAATGAAAAAGCGAAATACGAAACACAAAAAGAGCGACTTGCAGGACAGTATAAAGCAAAAACGGTAATGTTCCAAACAACCTTGTTCCTTCTTGCATGGTATTCGCTGACAACCACTCTTTTTCAGGCAGTACAGTCAGATGTGTTTCTTTCCGATTGCAAATCATTCTTCCATGATGCAGCGTCATTCATACAAACTTTTATCGGTTGGACGATTGAGGTCGGGCAATCTGTGGCACAGATTAGCACAAAAATTCCAAATCCTTTTATAGCCGGAATGGTATATTGGATATTGCTAATATTGATTGTAGGAATATGTGTGGCAGGAACAGGGATACTGGCGATACTGATAGAAATAAAGGTTATAGAATTATATAGGGAAAAGTGTTGGGATGTCATTACTCTACTGATGATACTGACAAGTGCTGCTGTCATCATTTATTTTGGAGAAGCAATCAAAAAAGCACTGTCAGTAAATCTTCTATTGCTTTTTGTACTTTTGCAGGGCGCATATGTTGGACTTAGGTGTTATTTAGAATCGTACCTTGAGAAAAGAAACTATTAAGCATTTTTTACAAAGCTATGTACAAAATCATTCTAAAATTCCCATTCAATAATACGATTGAGAAAACCTCTCTGATACAGTATAATAAAGTGTTAGGGAGGTATCTCTATGAAGGAAAAAATACTAATCATTGAAGATGATTTTACGATACAAACACAGCTTAAAACTCTTTTGTATGGGAATGGATATGAAGTATTTGCAGTTACGGATTTTTCCCAAACAATAGAGCAGTTAAAAGAAGCTGCACCACATCTGGTTATTCTGGATATAAAACTTCCGGGGAATAACGGTTTTGAAATATGTTCTCAAATTCGCACTTTTTCAGATATTCCGATTGTATTTGTAACAAGCAGCAATACAGATATGGACGAACTAAACAGCATTATGCTGGGTGGAGATGCGTTTATCACAAAGCCTTATAATCCTGCTATTCTTCTTGCTAAAATTGCTGCATTGTTAAAGAAAGCCTACCGTTCCTCTCAAACAGAAATTTATATGTGGAAAGAAGCTACCCTGCATTTGGAGAGTAGTATGATAGAGTACAAAGGACAGAAAGCAGAATTGACAAAGAATGAATTGAAAATCCTCTACTACCTTTTTAAGAACGCTGGAAAAATCTGTTCCAGAAATGATATTGTGGATTTTCTTTGGGATAATCAGCTTTATGTTGATGATAATGCCCTAAGTGTCAATATTACCCGTATTCGTGACAAACTGGCAACAATCGGACTTGTAGATTTCATTAAAACAAAACACAGGCAAGGATATACATTATGAATGGAAAACAATATTTGAAAAATCAACTCCCCGTTATTTTAATCAATCTGCTGGGTATGCTTGCCTTTGCCTTGTTCCTGATTGCAAGCGATAATCCTATCCAAACAGTCCTGTTTATTCTTGCGGTCTGGTCGATTGTCCTTGTTTTATCTTTGCTGACTTTTTATTTCTCACGAAAAAAGTATCTGAATAAATTGCTCAATATGACGGAGCAATTAGAAGAACGATATTTATTGCCGGAAATCATGCAAGTGCCGGAAAGGGCTGATGAACAGGTTTTTTACCAGATTATGAAAATGGCTGAAAAATCCATGTTGGAACGGATTGGCGAAGTACAGAGGGAACGCAGGGAATATAAAGAATACATTGAACAATGGATACACGAAGTAAAAACACCAATTACAGCTATGAAGCTGCTGTGTGAGAATAACCGTTCTCCCTTTTCCAGAGAGGTATTGGCAGAGTTAGAGAATATCAATCAATATACAGAACAGGCACTTTACTATGCCAGAAGTGAACACGCTGAAAAAGACTATTCTGTCCGTGAAGTCAATTTATGCGATGTTGTGAATAGTGCAATCGCAGATAATAAGTATCTTTTGCGTCAAAGTAATATGTCAATTCAGATAGACGATATAGAAACAATGGTTTACACTGATGAAAAATGGGTGCGGTTCATCTTAAATCAGATTATCGGTAATGCAATCAAATACCATGCAGAGCAGCCTATTTTGCACTTTGGGGCAACAAAAACGAATGACAAGATTGTGCTATCTATCAGCGATAATGGGATAGGTATTCCTAAAAGTGATTTACCCCGTATTTTTGAAAAAGGATTTACAGGTCAGAATGGGCGAACCGGGAAAAATTCTACTGGAATTGGCTTATATCTTTGCAAGCGTCTATGTGATAAACTGGGAATAGGACTTACTGCTTATTCCGAAAACAGAGGAACAACGATTTCACTTATCTTTCAAATGAATGATTTTATTATCGGAGTGCAGGGCTGACAGGTTCTGCACTTCTTACATTTTTGTAAGAACTGTGTAAGAAAACTTGATACAAAAAATGAGATACTCCATTTACAATATGGGTATGGAACAGTTAAGGAGGTTTATCCGATGAATACAATTTTGAAGCTGGAGCATATCCAGAAATATTATGGCAATGAGGGGAATATTACCAAAGCCATTAAAGATATTAGTTTTTCTGTGGAAGCCGGAGAATTTCTCGGAATTATGGGTGCGTCCGGTTCTGGAAAGACAACGCTGCTAAACTGTATTTCTACGATTGATACCGTAAGTGCAGGGCATATTTTTTTAGAGGGAACAGATATAACGGAAATCAAACCAAAATTCCTTGCCCGCTTTCGCAGAGAGAATTTAGGTTTTGTATTTCAAGACTTCAATTTGCTGGATACATTGACAATTTCAGAAAACATTGCACTGGCATTAGCAATCAATAAAGTCCCTGCAGGGATTGTAGAACCCCGCATTTTGGATATAGCCGGAAAGCTGAATATCAGCGATATTCTAAACAAATATCCTTATCAGGTATCGGGCGGTCAAAAACAGCGTTGTGCCTGTGCAAGAGCAATTATCAACAATCCGAAACTCTTATTGGCAGATGAACCGACAGGAGCATTAGACAGCCATTCCTCACAAATGCTGCTGTCTACCATTCAAAGTATCAATGAACAGCTTAGGGCGACAATTCTTATGGTAACTCATGACGCTTTTACCGCCAGCTATGCCAACCGTATTCTTTTTTTGAAAGACGGAGAAATCTTTATGGAACTGCGCAAGGGCAACGACAGCAGAAGTGCTTTTTTTGATAAAATTCTGAATGTCCTTACCATGATTGGAGGGGGACAGAGCCATGTATGCTAAACTTGTTTTCAGAAATGCAAAACGGTCTGTAAAAGACTATCTGGTCTACATTGTCACAATGACAATCTGTGTTACCTTGTTTTATGCGTTCTTGTCTATTTCCAGTAGTTATTATAGCCCGGATATAGGCAGCGAGTATGATTTTACTCTGTTAAGTGACGGAATGAAAATTGCAATCTGCATGATAACATTGCTGTTGTTATTTTTGATACGGTTCGTCAATCATTATATGCTAAGACGGAAGCAAAAAGAGTTTGCTGTCCAGTCCATTATGGGAATGGAACAAAAAACTATTGGCAGGATTTTCTTTGCAGAAACACTGATTATGGGTATGTTTTCCATTTTGATTGGTATTTTTTGCGGTGTATTTTGTTCTCAATTCATTACCGCAATGCTCCTTACTGCTTATGGAAAGCCTTATGAAATCTCATGGACATTATTCCCGGATACCGTTTTGTTGACAGTGGTATTTTTTGTGGCAAGTTTTTTTGTGGTAGGAATTTTCAATACCCGTACCATTCAGAAAACAAAAATTATTGATATGCTTTCCGCAGAGAAAGAGAACGAACCAGAGCTAAAAAAGAGCCGCTTCATTTCTGTTGTAGTAGTCCTCTTTGAAGTATTTACCGTATGGGGATTGATTGCAGGAATACAAAAGGTCTGGTTTTATTATGACACCCGCTTTGCGTTTCCGGTGCAGCTTATGTTTTGGGGAAATATTCTTTTTCCGCTGCTTACTTTGCTGTGGTCGATATTTTGCATAATCAGAAAGAAAAAAAGAGAATGTTTCATTGCTGGTTTGCTGATATGTTCTGTATTGAATGCTTTTACAGCAGCCAGCGTTGCAGCATTAACAAATAAATATTATCTGCCTTTAGGTGGTGGAACGCTCAATCAATATCTGCTTTTTGTTGTGATTGACTTACTTTTCTTCATTTGTGCCTTCATTTATCTTACCAGTGGTTTGATTGTAGCATGGAAAGAAAAATCGCCAGAACACCGATACCATGAGGAAGCACTTTTCTTTTTCGGACAGATTACCTCAAAGCTGAATACGACCAGCAAGACTATGGCAGTCATTTGTATCACTTTGGTATTAGCAATTTTCATGTTCGTTGCAGCCCCTATTTTGACGGGCTGGTCGTCTGGTTATTTGGATATACGCTCTATGTATGATGTGCAGGTATATTCGAGATACAATGATGTTTATGAAGAAGAAAATCTGCCACAGGACAGTTATGAAATCATTACTGATTTTCTGGCAGAACATAAAATAGATACAGACTATGATTGCACTTTCAATCTATATCTGCCAGAGAAAGACGATTTTCACAACAGACAGAAATATGATTTTCCGATTGTGGCAATTTCTTTAAGTGATTATAACACCATAAGGAAAATGTTGGGTTATGAACAGATTTCTCTGGGGGAAGATGAATTTACGACACAATGGGCGGCAATCGCCACCGAGGAAGAACGGGATAGCTTTTTGAAAGAGCATACCAGTATTTTGACAGACGCAGGAGAATTGACTCTTTCCGAGCAGTCCTATTATGAGGAAGCAATCGGAGAAACAGCGTACAATTCCTATACAGATATACTCTATGTACTTCCAGACAGTATTTGTGAAAAGCTGTTGCCGGTAATAAAAAACCGCTATATCACAACAGAAGAAAACATCTCCTATGAAAATGCAAGGGAACTGGAAAAATTTTTTACAGAGGAATACCCAGAGCAAGCAGAAAGCGGTGTTATGTATGGAATACGGTTCAGTACATTACAGAGGAACAGTACAATAGCAAATAATTTTGTTTTACAGGCTGCAATGCTTTATGGTGCTGTTGTATTGATGATTATATGTCTTACCGTACTTTCCTTGCAACAACTCTTAGACGCAGGACAATATAAATATCGCTTCTCTGTACTCCGAAAATTGGGGGTGGAAGAAAAGCATATCGGAAAACTTATCTTGCAACAATTAAGTGTTTGGTTTGGGCTTCCAATTATCACAGCAATCATTGTAGCTGCTGTTGTAATAGCTTACTTTATCCAAACCATATCAGCAGAAATTTCAGCCTATATCGGGTTTGGTGCATTGATGTTACAAATAGGGGCAACAATGGGCATTTTGGCAATTTTATTGATTTGTTATTTCATAAGTACATGGATTATTTTTAGGCATTCTGTTAATCCATAGAAAATATGTAATTATTGCATTTCGCACATTCTTTAAAGAGGGATAGCACTCTTAATGAACACTATCCCTCTTTCACTTAATAAAATTCTAATGAATCTTCTGCATCCACCCACATCTGTAAATTGCCCTCAAGATATAATCTTGCATATTCCAAAGGCTCATCCACAGCTAATGAAGTAAGTGCACATTCTGATCCATATGTGGTTTTTAAATCTTTTTCAGCTTCCCAGCAGTCAATGCGAAGCATATATCCAGCACTTGTGTAAACATCAATACTATCGTGATTTATGTTGTATTCTGCATAAATTGTTCTCATCGTATCTTATCTCCATTTTCTTTTGATAATCAGTAATAGAGTTAAATATCGAAAACATTTCAATCAGTTCACCATGTCGTTATTGTTATATGTTATACTGTGTTATGAAATTTTCTTTCCCTTAATTTTTCCCATATTAAGGTTCATGAAAGCTAATGGGAGAATGTAACACAAGGGAAAGAGTAAGGGAAAGTACACTTGCTACAAACTTAGTATTTTCAAGGGTTTGCGAAGAATTTGATAATCAAATATAACAGTTATTAAATTTCCTAAAATATGTGAAATATCAACTGGGATTTATCAGCCTGTATAAGCATCATTTGCCGTGTTCTCAAAATTCTGCTTTTTCAACCATTGCTTTTCTTCTTCGCTTTCCGGAATATCAATCCGCTCTATTTTGAAGATAACAGGGCGTGTGCCGTCATTGCAGCAGGCGATCATCATTCTGTCGTCATTTGTCCACTTACGCATAATGGAGCCACCCTGCAGCGCCGCATAGACATATCGGCTGATGGCATCCCATGCCTCGCCGCAGAATTTGCCGTTCATTAGATGGTAAAAGTCATCCTGCTCCGGCGTTCTTTTCAGAAGGAATGTATCTCCCGCCTTGAAGCAGGGACACGGACCTGATTTCGGATCAGCTAAATACTTTTCCTGCAATTCCGGAAATACCTTTGTCTCCAATACCGTTATTTTGCATTCATGTTGCATTCGTCAACACCTCCAGATTTCGATTGTTCGGGCTTTTCAAATACTAACGTACTTAATTCTGTTCAATAAGTGATTTATAGTAGTTACCAAAGTCAGCAAGTGAATTAACAATTGGAAGCATTTTTGTTCCGAGTTCCGTTAATCCGTATTCGACTCTCGGTGGCTGCTCATGGTAATCGTGGCGATATGCCAGTCCATCACTCATCATTTGTCTTAAACTATCTGTCAAAACCTTTTGTGAAATACCATCTATACTTCGTTGTAGCTCATTGAATCTCCATGGGCGCTCTTTCAAGTTACGCAAAATCAGCAGTTTCCATTTTCCTCCGATGAGAGATACCGCTGTTGCAACTGGGCATTCCGGTAATTCTTCTTTTGCTCGCATAATTCTCACCTCCGAGTCTATTGTAACACATTCAATTTTGAGTGTACAGTTACAAAAAGGTGCGTACTTGTTTTTGTATGTGTCTCACACTATACTAATACCAAGCAACCAGAAACTACAAATCAACTATGGAGGTATTATTATGACAAATTACACAAAAACAACTATTGGAAAGGAAAACCGAATTGAACTGCATGAAAAGTTGTCTTTAACAGGTGCAGAAATCAGTTTAAACGAACTACCTGCAGGAGCAAATGTCCCATTTGTTCATTCTCATAAAGAAAATGAAGAAATCTATGGAATTCTTTCAGGTAACGGCAAAGCCGTAATTGATGGAGAAGAAATCAGCCTTTCAACTGGAGACTGGCTAAAAATCGCACCTGCTGCAAAGCGTCAGTTTTTTGCATCCGATATTTCCGGAATTACTTATATCTGCATACAGGTAAAAGAAAATTCTCTGGAACATTTTACAGCAGAGGATGCCGTAATCGGCTAATTAAAAGTATTTATTTAATCGAGTAGGAGGGAAATCTGAGTGATTTCCCGACCTCTCACACCACCGTGCGTACCGTTCGGTACACGGCGGTTCAGTCAACTTAACAAGTAACACACCTTTCGGTGTAGTAATCTAACATTGAGATTAATCCAAAACGGGTTAGTCTTTCTTTTGTAACGGCTACATTCATGGCACCGCCTTGACAGCAGTGTGCGATTCTCGCACCATTATAAGCCGTTGAGTACGCTAGTTTCTTATATACCCCTAGCTTTATTAAGTTCTTCGCGCGATTCTGTGGAGTTTTCCAATGTTTCCATATACACATGCGCAATCGAAATCTTATGCTTTGGTCGAGCGTGGCACATAACACCTTCATACTACCTATTTTAAAGTAGTTAATCCACCCTCTGATAAGCTGATTAAGTTTCTCAACCTTATAGCTGTTACTAACGCCCCAGCTACGACAAGTGAGTTCTTTCATTCGCCTCTTGAACTTTGCTACTGATTTTGCATGTGGTTTTGCCTTAAATTGGTGTGCTCTTGAATCAAAGTAGAATCCGAAACCCAGATATTTCAATCCTCTTGGTCTATCTACTTTGCTCTTGGTCATGTTAACTTTGAGTCCTAGTTTCTCTTCAATAAAACGAGATATGTTTCTCATTACACGATTGGCAGACATTTCGCTTCCGACCATAATAATACAGTCATCCGCGTATCGTACAAAGTTAAGCCCTCTCTTTTCCATTTCCTTATCAAGTTCATTCAGCATGATATTTGCCAGTAATGGTGAAAGATTTCCTCCTTGTGGTGTTCCCACAATAGAATCCTCATACTCATCATCAATCATGATTCCACTGACAAGATATTTCCTAATGATAGAGATAACATCTCCATCTTTTATAGTTCTGCCTATGATGGTCATAAGCTTGTCATGGTTTACTGTGTCAAAGAACTTTTCCAAGTCAATGTCTACAATCCAGTCGTTGCCCTCGTTCATCATATCAAGTGCTGTCAGGATTGCCTGTTGTGCACATCTGTTCGGTCTGAATCCATAACTATGATCATGGAACTGCTCCTCATAGATTGGTGTTAAGACCTGTGCAATAGCTTGTTGTATAAATCTGTCTGTTACTGTTGGCACTCCCAGGTTTCTGAAACCGCCATCGGGTTTTGGTATCTCCACTCTCCGTACTGGCTGAGGTTTATACTTTCTTGTCCTCAGCTGCTCCTTAATGATTTCGCCGTTCTTTGCAAGATGTTCCTTAAGTTCTGTGCACTTCATTCCGTCCACTCCCTCTGCACCTTTGTTTCGTACGACCTGCAGATATGCTCTGTTGAGGTTATCGCTAGATAATATCTGCTCCATTAGACTACTTGTGTCCATGCGTTCTTTCCTTTCCGTCTCGCTTGATTTGACCATCTTTTACCCGATTGGTTACGGCAGATGTTATCTCTTCTGCAATACGAGACATACTCAAACTTATTGATTGTTCGCCCCTTTGCTCCATCTCTATTACAGAGACTTCTTCACTACTATGGGCTCGGCTGACTTCTCACAGTTCGTTGTTACTAGGCTAATGAAACCCCTGTGAGACCTCCACGCTTAAGGTGCACGCTCTTTCCTCTCATCTATCCGCCACATTTACTCGTACTTCCAGCAACTTTAGGACTTCATCTCTTTTGGCAGACTTATCCGTATTTCCGAGCCTTATATGTGATTTCTGTCCGTCGGACCAAGAGTTTGCTTACAGCTTCCTTCAGATTCCACCTCACGATGGACACCCTTGCTGTTCTGCTATACACTTCCTCGTTGCCTAGGCGTGTTCGGGACTTTCACCCATTAGAGCGCGCCCATGGCGCGCAAACCAAAAATGCACAGTTCCCGATAAGCTAAGAACTGTGCATCTTTTTTCTTCAATTTTACAATTTCTCTATTTTTCAAACAAGAACTTCTCGATTTCAAATGGCGATAAATAAATCTCTCCACCATCATCAGTTTAATTTTCGTTTAGATTAACGATTTCTTATTCCTGTATTCTCTGTCCCTCGGATTTCCTCATGATAGAAATAATCTACGATCACCGGATGTCCCTGCGGGACTCTGCCATAAGGCATTTCATTATCCACAAAGGGACAATCATACTTCTTAGCCATTTCCTCAACTTTTACTTCAAGTGCTTCAAAGTAGCTGCGGTTATGCTTGTTATAGATCTCGTCGTAAAGTGGTACAAGATCAGGATATTTTCCGGCGATATAATCCATAATTGTCTTTTTGAAACCGCCTCGAAGATTGAGATTTTCGAGCCAGAACAGATCGCACTGATCCTTTACCCGCTCAAAGATTGCTTCAAAATCCGTGATACCGGGGAATACCGGGGATACGAAACAGACTGTACGGATATCTGCTTCATATACCTGCTTCATAGCAGCGATACGGCGCTCAATGCTAGAAGCAGAGTCCATATCGTTCTTGAAATTTTCATCTAGTGTGTTGATCGACCATGAAACGGTTACTCGTCCAAGCTTCTTCAGCAGATCAATATCTCGTACCACAAGATCCGACTTTGTGCAGATCAGAATATCTGCGTCACTGCCGATCAGCTGCTCCAGAAGTTTTCTGGTATTCCCGAATTGCTCCTCCTGTGGATTGTAGCCATCTGTCACAGAACCGATGACCACCCGCTGTCCGGCATATTTCTTCGGATTCTTAATTTCCGGCCAATGCTTCACATCAAGGAAAGTGCCCCATTCCTCCTTGTGTCCGGTAAAGCGCTTCATAAAAGAAGCATAGCAATACTTGCAGGCGTGTGTACAGCCTACATATGGATTGACCGAGTAACCGCCTACAGGCAGACTGGACTTGGTCATGATGTTCTTTGTTTCCGCCTCATTAATGAGGATTCCATTTATTACTTCTGCCATGATTTCTGTACCTCCAACACTTTATTGAATTCATCTGGCATTTCCTGAATCATATTTTCATTCCCTATGATAGGGACAAGATCTTCCTTCATAAATACCGGAATGTCAAGCACATGCGCCTGATCTGTCAGAGACCATGCCCACTCCGGCTCCGTATGAACCTTCCTGCTCTGAACTCCAGTCATGGTGCCGACAACGATCCAGTTGATCCCGGAAAGATCAACTGAACCTGGATTGTCGAATAGCGGCTCAAAGGTAACATGATAGTGTTTTGCTCTGACATTTTCCCGTAGTGCGTCAATACGCCACAGTTCTGCTTTTCTCGTCACCGTAACACCAAACCATGCGTTTTCCAAATCTGTATCAAAATCCAGCAGATCTGGTCGCTTTGTAAGGAACAGGAACTGATGCTGTGGATTTTCACGGATTTTTTCAAATACCTCGTCTCTCCATTCTGACTTCCAGCCGGAAAGATCGCTCATGCCGGTAAGAAGAAAGTTCTGCGGACGTTTCTTTTCCATCATCTTGAGTTTACCCGGAAAGAATTCAGGGTCAGCAAAGTCATCAATCATATGCCAGCGTTTCACATTATTGCGGGCATAGCAATATGCACACCCCACTGTACATCCGATGACGATATTCATGTTTTGAATCTGATCTTTGATACAAATACTCATGATTTCTGCCACTCCTCAAGATTCTTTCTGATACGGTCGAGGCATTCCTCAAACTGGGTAATTTCTTCCTCCGAAAAACCTTTGTAGTAAATACTGCCCATTTTATCAGATACAGAATCGTATTCGTCCTTTAAGGCATGTGCTTTTTCAGTCAGAAACAGGAGTGTTTTCCTTTTGTCCGTTTCAGACTGAACACGTCTTATCAGCCCTTGATTTTCCATTCTTTCCAGCATCGTAGTAAGAGAAGTTATCGCTAATCCACACTTAATCGAGAGTGACCTGATTGAGATTCCATCCTCCTGCCACAGTACATAAAGAATACGCCCTTGGGCTCCGTTAAACGCATCAATATTCTTTTCGCTGAGAATCTTCTCAAAGATTCGATCTCCAAGTTGTTTTATTTTGGTAACAAGAAATCCTCCATTCATTTTTACACAAAAACTCCTATATAGTATTTTATCAAATAATACTATATAGGAGTTTTACTGTCAACAGTTTGTATGTCTAAGTAGAAGTAAATTCCGATTTCTCAGTTTCAAAAACTGGAAGTTATAAATATCTTTGCAAATATACCATATCTATTAACTGTACACCACACTCATAAATTGGGTGGTCATAATTGTCCGTAAAGAAATTCGGAATATTGTGAGATCGGACAAATCCGCATTTTTCATAAAACGGTACGGTCAACGGGCTGTCACCTGTTCCAACCTGCAAAATAGAATATTCATCTGCATATTTACTTACAAGGAAGTCAATCAATGCTTTCCCATAGCCCTGTCCTTGATTCTGAGGATCAACTGCAATATTTTTAATTTCAAGTATTCCATTATCTTCATCAGTAACGACACATTCAGCTTTTACATTACCATCTTCAAGTACATACATAGTACCTTTTTCAAGATAGTGATCAATCATATTTTCCTGCTCATCAGCTAATAACAATAATGCTATAAATTGCTTTTTATTCTCATTCACTTCTCGGATTTTCATATCTATTACTCCGTCAAACTAGAATTTGTTTATTTCTTCTTTTTCGGTTTTGGAGCTGGCAGTTCGTCATACATAGCACCAAACAAACCTGCCAAAAATTCCTTATTATCAACTTCATCTACCAACAACATCTCTTTTGCTCCCTCATAGGGGAATTCATATGAAGCTGTCGGCATATAACTAATTGCTGATTTTACTGGTTTAACAAGTAATCTATCATCATAGATACCACCTACCACCTACCATCTTTCCTCGATAATAAACAATAAATTCTCCCATCATAGCTCGATAAGTAATTTCTTCTAACTCAGATAGCTGCCCTAAAATAAACTCTAAATATTCTTTGCTTGACGCCATAATTTCACCTCAACTTATAATTTACTTAATAATATGTGCTGTAATAATTGTATAACTATATGAATTGATAGTGATTTTGACATTTCCAATTTCGCAATACCAATTTTTACCTTGTTTGTATATATGGCAATTTTCATCCAACACCTTATTTTTGCAATACTCAACAACATCTACTATATCTATTTTTAGATTTCTTTTAATTCTATCAACTCCCAGTTCAGTTGTATGAATTTTGTTAATATTATCGAGTAATATTTTTTTATCTTCCATTCTTCTTTTCCTCAAATTCCGATTGAGAAAACGATAACGACGGAATGTAAACGTATGGAGCGTTTACGAACTTTAAACAATAATATTTAAATATATTATAATAAAAATCCATGTTCCTTAAATTGGAACATGGATTTTGTGGTAATGGGGTAATTAATAATTTATATTTCACATGCCACATCATATGCTGATTTAATAGCATGATCAATATTACTTGGACGTTCTCCAGCACAATCACCAATATAGTGAAGTGGAAGAGGACAATCAGAAAGCTCTGGAAGGTTCTTTCTTGCACCAACAGCCATTACAACAAAGTCTGAAGCAATTTCTTCTGTTGATGTATTGTCGTCTATTGTTTTTTCAACAACTACAGAATCATCTTTGATTTCTGATAATTTTGCAGATGTTACTATTTGAACATTATAATGCTCTAATTCACTCATTAGAGTAGGTAGAACAGTGTTGCTTTCTTCTTTTGCAATCTGGTCCATCATTTCAATAATTGTAACCTTACATCCACGTGAAGCCAGATATTCAGCTGTCTCAACACCTACAAGACCACCACCGATTACAGAAACATTACCGAATACGATTTCTTTCTTGGCAAGCACATCCCATGCACTTGTAACAGTTGGAAGATCTTTGCCAGGAACAGGGATTATTGCGTTGTTTGCACCTGTTGCCACAATTACTTCATCGAATGAATTATAATCCTGTGATGTGAATTCCTGACCAAGTCTGAAAGTAACATCTAATTCAGGAAGTACATTTGTATAATAATTAATGCTTCTCATCATTTCTTCTTTTCTTGGAGGTACACTAGCAATAAGTAACTGACCACCAATCTGAAGTGATTTCTCAAAAATGGTTACACTATGACCTCTTAATGCAGCAACACGTGCAGCTTCAAGTCCAGCAATACCAGCACCAATAATAGCTATTTTCTTTGATGATGCTGCAGGAGTTATATGTCGTGTTGCTTCGTAACCGTTTTCAGCATTAAGTACACAACTTAAGAAAGCACGATTCTGAATATTATCTGTACATCCCTTATTGCACATCATACATGTTCTGACATTACAGCAATGTCCATCTGCGCATTTGTTTGCAAAGTCAGGGTCTGTGAGAAGAGAACGACCTAATCCAATGATATCAGCAGAACCATTTGCAATAACTGCTTCGGCAGCTTCTGGTGTAACGATACGGCCTACTACAGATACAGGAATAGATACAAGCTCTTTTATTTTTTTAGAATAAGAAACCATAAATCCGTATGGCTGTGTTCCCATGGCAGGGATTGTATCACCCATATTTCCTGTATGGTTAGCCTGTGCAACATGTAATGTGTCAACACCGCAAGCTTCTAATTCTTTTGCAAAAATGCAAGCCTCATCTAATGGAAGACCACCTTTTCCTCTAAAACTATTTTCTCCAAGAGGAGTAACTATAGGAAGCTTGTAGTCGATAACCATGTCAGGTACGATTGTTTTTAATCTTTTTACAAGTGTTAATGCAAAACGTGTACGATTAGCCAGGTCACCGCCATATTCATCAGTTCTATGATTTAAAATAGGAGAGCAGAGAGAACCAACAAGACGGTCTCCATGTACTTCAATACAATCAACACCAACTTCGTGTGCTAAGATAGCACAGTTTTCCATATGCTTTATTATTTCATCAAGTTCTTCTGCAGTTACTTCATTTACAAAGTGCTGCATATCATGGTGAAGTTTAGCTCTTGCTTCCTGCATTTTGCCCTGATGGAACATATCGTTTAAAGCTTTAACATTGTAGTCAGGATGGAATAACTGAATTCCAAGCTTTGCACCATTTTCATGACATGCGTCAGCAAGTTTTTTGAAGCTTTGAACCTGCTCAGGTGAATAAAGCTTTGGTGTAGGAGAGAATGTTGGAAGTGGTGCAACATCTCCAATTACTATATATCCGACACCGCCTTTTGCGAGACGCTCGTAAAAACGAAAACTTTGTTCTCCAATAGAACCATCTTTTTCCTCATATCCTGTTGTAAGTGGTGGGAACATAATACGGTTTTTAAACTCAATATTTCCAACTTTTATAGGCTCTAATAATTTCATTGTTCATACTTCCTTTCAAAGTGAATATACTATTTAAGTGGTGTTAAAAACTCTAACATTAATTTGTCTAATTCTGCTCTTGCAAAAGCACTGGCAAAATTGTGGTTAGCGCCTTCAATCGTTTTATAATTGCATTTTCCATTGTAAAGTGACTCATATCTATGGCATGTTGCATCATCTACCAAATCATCTGCAGTTCCTCTTATAAGGAGGACTGGTCCGTTGTATCCTTCTGCTGACGAGAATGGCTCATAATTAAATAAATCATGATTAAAGGATGTTGGGAAAGTGAGTCCTTCAATATCGGCTTTGGTGATTCCCTGAGCTTCCATGGCTTCAGCACGATCCTTACATCCAAACCACATTCCAGCACCTGGACACATAAGCATGAGAGCATAAGGATTAACAATAGGAGCTGCAGTAGCAGCTGCGTATCCTCCCATACTCTGACCAGATAAGATAATCTTATCTGGATTGGCAAAATCTTGTGTTTTAGTCCAGTTTATAATATCCTCGATATCGTGTAGGATACCTGTAAAGGTCATGTTCTCGAATTCACCATCACTTTCACCATTTCCGTATAAATCAAAACGGACACTGGCAAATCCATGTTCAGCTAAGAATCTGGCTGTGTGAGTATAAATACTTTTGTAACCGCTTTTATTTCCTGTAAAGCCATGTACATTTACAATAGCAGGAAATCTTGTGCCATCTTCTGGAATGTTAACTATTCCACGTAAGATGTGTCCATCACGGTTTGTAATTTCTACTTGTTTTGTCAATTTAAAATACCTCTGTTTCTAATTTTATTCTGCAGTAGCAGCTTTTCTCTTGTCTGATAAATCCTGTAACATTTTAGCTGTTTTCTCTTTTGTTAGAGGGTATACAAATTTTAATACCAGAACAGCTAATAAATATCCTACAACGTATAAACCTGTATATGTTTTCCAAAGACGTCCTGAGAATGCTTCACTCTGGACAGCTTCATTAACCTGGAATCCAGCAATTGCAAGTGCAAAACTACTCATACTTCCTGATACAGCATTAGCAAGTTTACGGAAGAATGTATATGCTGAGTATACAATTCCTTCATTACGTTTTCCTGTCTGAAGTTCCTGATAATCAATTGCATCATTTACAAGTGCCCAAACTAATACCTGGAAACCACTTACTCCAAGATAGCAGATTCCGTTGATGATAATAAAGAGCATAGGATTTTCAAGTGGGAAGAAGAATAAAATAGCATAAACAACAACTGAGAAAGATGCACTGTACATAATCCATTCTTTCTTTCCAAATTTCTTAGCAACAAATTTTGTGCCTACGAATGCAATAAGTGACCAGAGTACACTTAACATACCTGAAACTGCCATGATGGCAACATTTCCAAAATAATCGCGGAATAAATAAGTATTTAATCCGTTAATCATACCGGCTCCAACAATACCGATAAAGCTTGATAACATAACTCCGAGTAATGCTTTGTTTTTAGTAATATCCTTAATTACCTTGAAGTAGTTAAGCTTTTCTTTTTTCTCAACAACTGGCTCTGTAATAATACGCTCTTTACACCAATGAGATGTAAACATAAGACAGATTAATCCAATAACTGCACAGATTGCTGACATAATAAGGAAATGGCTAGGTACTGGCTGGTTATCTTTATATAAGAATAATGGTCCAGCAATAACGATAACTGTCATAAAAATTGTACCGCCAAGACTTCTGAAACGAGAAAGGTCAGTACGTTGGTTAACATCATCAGTCATTACACTTGAAAGACTACCAAATGGAACGCTGACACATGTGTACATAATTTCGTAAACAATATATGTAATGAACATATAAGCAATACGTGCACCATAAGCGAAATTGCTTACGTTAACAAATCCTAATATACAGAGTACTGCAGTTGGAAAAGCAAAGAATTTAATCCAAGGAATGAATTTTCCTTTTCCTTTGTTTTTGTGGCTATCAACAAGTGCACCAATTAAAGGGTCATTTATAGCATCCCAAAGCTTTGTAATAAGCATAAGGATTCCTACGTGTACTGGATTAACTTTTAATACCAGTGTATAAAAAATAGCAAGATACATGGCACGGAACTGCTCAGTACAGCAACATCCCAAATCGCCAAGAGTGTAACCAATTTTGTCCTTCATGGAAAAAGGTCTTGTTTCTTTCATGATCATTTACCTCTCAAATTTATATTGTTTTGGTAGCTACAATCTTATTATATTGTGGTTATGCTGATATCCATATACAAATATTGCTTGCAAACTACGAAAAATTGATATATTGTATATTTTGACAAAATAAACAAAAAATATAATAGGAAAGTGTGCAAAATAGACATATGAAAAAGCAAGGCTACAAAATGGAATATTTGAAAATATTGGATAGTACCCAGCGAAGCTTTGGGCAAAAGAAGAGCTATACAATTGTATTTATAACTGGTGGGATAGGGTATATGCACCAGGAGGATGATAATATTGTATGTACTATGGAGGATTTGATATTTATTAAGCCAGGTAATAAAGTAAAGCTTGAATATCGTAAAAATAAGTATCCTCTTGAAGTTTATGTTCTTTATATAGGTGGAGAACTTTTAAGGAAATTGTCAGATGAAGAAACAAGACTTGATGAAGCGTTTGATTTTGTTCCGTATCAAGTTAAGATTGTTCATTCTGAGAGTGAATCGGCTATGCTTATAAAGAATATATCCAAAAAGCTCTATTCGATGAATAATGAGCCGCCTAAATTTGCCCGCTCATTATACGAGAAAAGCCTATTAACTATGATTCTTGTACTTGCACTTCGCTCATCTGTTCAGGAGGATGTACAGATTAAGACGAATAAGAAAAAACACGTTGTAATGGATGATATTTTTATTTATATCAGAGAACATTTGACAGAAGATATCTCGTTGGAGCGCTTGGAAAATGAATTTTATGTAAGCCGTTATCATATAGTAAGAGAGTTTAAAAAAATGACAGGTGAGACACCTCATTCATACATTGTAAAGAGCAGACTTGATTTATGCCGCCATTATATAGAGCAGGGGAAAAGTATTCGTGAGGTATATGCGCTTGGTGGATTTGGAGGGTATAATCATTTTTTTAGAGCATTTAAGAAAGAATATGGTGTTACTCCAATGCAATATTACAATAATTTACAGATTGACAGGAATGAAAAGTAATGATTGTGTTTGTAGAATAAAGCAAATAAGCCCGCAATTAAGCGGGCTTAAAATATGAACGAACACATAGGTGGTTTCTAGTATTTCATCCTTTAATTAACTCGACTTTTTGACAGGCAGTGTATCAACAATGATTTCTTCCGATACATCAATATCATCGAGATTATATTTTCAATGGAACACAATCGGCTCTTCGTTTATTTCTGCAAAATATCTGTAGATACGATTAGTAAGTTCCTCCTTAGATTTAACACGGATACCTCTGAGCATCTGACGAGTCATCTTGCTAAAGAAACCTTCAACCATATTGAGCCATGATCCATGTTTGGGAGTGAATACAAATTCGAATCTTCCCGGTACAGTTGCCAGGTATTTTCTGGTCGCCTCTGATGTATGAACTTTAAGATTATCGAGTACGATGCGAAGCTTGTCTCCCTTTGGGTACTTATCATCTAACAGCTTCAAAAATTCAATGTATTCCGTGCTGCTGTGCTTGTCTCTTACAAGAGGAATCGCTTCTCCTGTTTGAAGATCAATTGCAGCTAATAATGAAAGAGTCCCCAAACGTTTATATTCGTAATCTCTATTGATGGTCGGATGCTTTTCGTTCGGCATTAAATCATCTGATGTTGTTGCAATAGCCTGTATGCCTTATACGTTATCCTTTATTTGGTTCGCTTCGTTCTATTAGCCAAAATCAATATTTTTTCATTTTTGGCTAATAGTTGTAGTGGTATTGACGAGAACTTTTCTTTCAGACTTTTTACTAATAGGAATACTCCGTTTAATCCGCAGGATGTCATCTCTGTTTGAGAAATAAAGCCGTCTGGCAGTATTGTCAGCGGCTGGGCGCATCTGCCAGGAATAGTCACAGCAGAAATTTCGTTCCATTGATGCCGGTAGTGCGATGTTCCAGGTAATGTTACTACCTGACAAATTACAACCTAATACGCGAATAATTTGACTTTTAGCAGTGTAAATTGATTAAAAACTGGTGAAAAGATTTCGTCTCCATTCAAACGGCGCCCTCTTTTCCACTCTCCATCTTGAAAACTTCCCTCCTCCATATATAAAAAATCACAATTGCCCTTTTGATCGTTTCTGGAAAAAGGATTTATCTTACATCCGTTTATAATGAGGAAAAAGGTATCTTTTTCTTCTTCCAAGACTAAACAAACTCCATCTTCTCTCGTGACTTCATCACAAAACATATCTATTTCAAATCCATATTCCTCAAAACTAAGTTTTATTGGTCCGTTCATGTTTTCGGAAATCACCGCCTGAAGTCTGTTTGTGCCGTATCTTTCTACCAAAAGTTCCATCATGCTTTTAAGCGTTTTTGCACAAAACCGATACTCATCAATGTTCTGCGGTTTGAATCGTCAACCTTCAATTCGATTATGTTTTCATCTCCAAACACATTTTTTCATCCAATGCAATGTTATATTAAATGAAAAAATCATTTGATATCATAACAAAAGTTATATTATTCTCTTCTTATATGTGCATTTAATCCCAACTATAATGATAGTTATGTAATAAAGAATAGTACGAGCATTTTTAATTTTATCAGCCATCATAATTCTGTATGCCTCCTTCTTCCATGAGATTACAGCAAATGTAGTAGTAATGTCTATCAATTGCGGTCTATTTAGCTTGTTTCCTGACTACTCAGGAAAAATATTTCTACCCTCGCCCCACCTGTATTTTCAGAATTTGAAAGTTTAATACCTCCACCATATTTTTCAGCCACAGTTTTTGCAAAAAATAGTCCCATCCCATAATGGGCTTCGCCATTTCTACTTGTGTCATCCATAAAAAACTGCTCTGTGCCATGCAATAATGCTTCTTTTGTAAATCCTGATCCGCTATCCTCCACAATGAATGTCAGCCGGCCATCCTGCTCCTTTGCGTCAATATAAATGATTCCATTTTCTTTTGTATGCTCCACTGCATTCTGAATCATATTCATTACGGCCCGGAACATTGGATCATAAGCAATCGTTACCTTTTTATCACTTTGTCCCGCCTTCCAATCTATTTTCTGGTGATAGATTTCTACTAGTCCGAGTGCCTGTTCCTTTATATCTGCGAAAAAATCTTCTAACCTCACCGTTGTATAGGTAACATCACTGCAATTCCATGATTTTGTGACATCTATCAACTGTTTTACATAACTTTGTATCTGTGTTGTGCCGTTCAAAACATAAGTGATATTATTCTTCTGTTCTGTGGTCAGTTCAGTCTCTGAAAGTAGTTCTGCATTTCCCCGTACAATCGTAAGAGGTGTTTTAATATCATGCGCCAAAGCAGACATCTGTTGTTTCTTTTCCTGCTCTGTTTTCCACTGCTTTTCTAAAGATTCTCGCAATGCATCTCGCATATCATCGATTGCCGATAAACAGTCATCAAACTCTTTGATACCGGAACAGGATGTCTCATATTCCAGATTTTGATCCTTTATTTGTCTGATTGCGTCTAATACAGGCTGCATCTGCTTTTTGATTCTTTTTCCAAAACGTATGGACGGAATGATGATAATCGCTACCGCTCCAATCACTGACATAATACTCATCACATTCTGTGGTCCTATAAAATGCTCCCTCAAAAAAGCTGAATGATATTGAGGTGTCAGGCGATATTGCAATACAACATATTCATTTTCCCTTACAATTACTTTATAAAAATATTTCCCGGATGCGTTTCCGTACTTTGCAACATTCCATGCTATCTGTTCGTATTGTTCTGACAGATCTCCACCTATTTTCTCTCCATTCTCTGAAAATATTACATAATCACAAAGTGCAGGAATCATCTCAGCAGTTACTTTATCCGCACGTAAAATCGTATCATATGCTTCATTAATCTTTTGCTCTGCATAATTCGCCGGATAGATACAGCCCACACTAATCAAAAGGTACAGCAGCAACCAAGCAACAATCACCAAACCTACTAATGATCCAAGCATGACCAGTACATATCTCATAAAAATCCAGCTGAGTGCATTGCTTCTCTTTACTCTTCCCATTTATATCCAATCCCCCAGACTGTTTTTATCGGTGTATAATCATAATCCGCAAATTTTGCTCTTATATTTTTGATATGCGTGATAATGGTACTGTCATTACTCTCACTGTCAAAACCAAAGACCTCTTCTAAAATCTGTTCTTTCGAGAAAACCTGTCCCCTGTTTTTAGCCAGGAATTCACAAATTTCGTACTCCGCTTTCGTAAGAGGAAGTTCCTTATCATCAACCAATAGTTTCTTTTGAGATATTTGAATACAGACCCTCCCTAAAACCATCCGGACAGAATGTTCCCTGTGCTCTCTTCTAAGATGTGCATTGATCCTTGCCCGAAGTTCCATCACTCCAAATGGCTTTGAAATATAATCATCTGCTCCCAACGAAAGTCCGTTTACCAGACTGTTTTCCTCCGTTTTTGCCGTAAGAAACAAAATCGGACAATCCACAAGTATCCTAATTCTTTTGCATAATTCGAAGCCATCAATTCCAGGCATCATAATGTCCAGTAAAATCAGGTCATAACGATGTAATTCTTCCATATTAATTTTTAGTGGATTACTTACTTTGGTAACCAGATGTCCATCCTTATTCAAAATGCTTTCTATCATTTCCAAAATTGCCGGTTCATCATCAACTGCCAGTATTTTTGCCATAGTTTCCCTCGATTCTATTCCGATATTCTGTTTCCTTCCCAGTGGTTTACCCACCAAAAATAGTATACCATACTAATCCCTGTAAATATTAAGCAACCTGGTATGAATGACAACCATTCACCTACACTAGTTTCTCCCAATATAGATTGCAGATAAGTATATGGTACTCTACCCGTCCAGCAGACAAATACATATTTCCACACATAATCTCCAAGTCCGGTAAGCATCAATGCACTAATTAGTCCTGATATAATCCCTGCTCCAATGGATACCCCTTTTCCAAACTGAAAAGCCAGAATCAGCTGCCACAGATAAAGTGGAACACTGCTTCCCCACAGCAGCAATGCTGCAAATATACATCCTTTCATGATTTCGATATCGCTTGATGCGATTCTTCCAAATCCAATTCCGAATATGATTGCTGTCAATAGGATAGAGCACAGACACAAAACCAGTAGCATCAACAGTTTCGATAAAAATGCTGCAGGTTTATCCGGTAAAGACAACAGATTTTGAAAATCACCTGCATTTTGTTCCTGTTCCATCACACTTGCTGTAAAAATTCCAATAAGTACCGGAAGTCCTGCTCCTATTGCCTGATAAAATGCAATCACTTTCATATTTTCATTCCATGGTGAAAAAAAGTAATATATTAAAAATATAACGCTGGTTATAATCGGAATCAGTAAGTGTGCCAGAATCACAGATGTTCCTTTCATCTTTCGCAAGTCTGCATTAAGAGATCTTCCAATCATCTTATTTCACCTCTCTTCTCTCAAACCATTTCAAAAACAGAACCGTTACAAAAACAAACCAGATGATTGAGAGACACATTCCCGGAACAATGACTCCCGTATCCAAAAGAGGATTCCCTGCTTCTGCGGCAAGTCCATTTGGTAAAACATGAAGCAACGGGCACATCATTCGCATAGGGATTGCAGAAACAAGTACATACCAGATTCTGGTTTGTGATATTACCACACCGCTGACGGTAATAAACAAGCAGACGAACAGGTTTACAATCATTCCAAATCGTTCACTTAAAAATAAAGCTACCGGAATCTCCCATAACTCAGAAACCGTCAGAAACAATACTGCAATCAACGCTCCTCCAACTGGAACATGTGTCGTTAGAAGAAAGCCTCCAAGCGTTGCTCCTGCAAACACAATCACATTAGAAAACAAAATCATGTACCCAATATAAATAATTTTCCCCAGTAACAATTTTCTTCTGTCTGTGGGAATAGTCATTAAATGATAGTATTTTATCTTTTTCTCCTGCGCCACAGAAAGATAACAAAATAGAGCAATCATCCCCGGCAGCAAAAGTGTATACCACCAGTTCCAAACACTTTCTGCATAAGCATTTGTCATCCCAAGAGTAAATATAAATGCCATGACAAATGTAAGAAGAGGAAATCCCCAGATAAACTTTTTTCGCATGGTTCTTTTGGCTTTTTGATGTTCTGCTTTTATAATATTAACCATGGATTTCACCTGCTTTCTGGTTTTTTCTTACCACATTCATAAACAAATCTTCAAGATTATCTCCCTGCTTTAATGCTCCTTCGTATCCTAAGATTCCACCTGAAATAATCCCGACTTTATCTGCAAGTAACTGTACCTCTGAGAGAATATGACTGGAGAGAATTACAGTGATTCCCTGTTCCGGAAAAGACCGGATCAGCTCTCGTAATTCCTCGATGCCTATTGGATCTAATCCATTCGTAGGTTCATCCAATATCAAAAGTTCCGGTTCTCCAAGCAATGCCATTGCAATGCCTAGTCTTTGCTTCATTCCCAAAGAAAACTGTCCTGCTTTCTTCTTTCCGGTGTTTGTAAGTGATACAATCTGCAAGACCTCATCAATTCTGTTTTCATCTGTACCAAGCAATAATTGTCTTACCTTCAAATTCTCTCTGGCGGAAAGATTTTCATAAATAGGCGGATTTTCAATTAACGCTCCTATTTTTGATAAATCTTTCCTATCCAAAAGTTTTCCATCAAAGTAAATCTTTCCTGCAGTTGGTTTCATCATACCAGTCAACATTTTCAATGTGGTAGATTTTCCCGCACCATTCGGTCCAAGCAGTCCATAAATCTGTTTCTTTTCTATATTAAGTGAAACATTATTTACCGCTTTCTGCTTTCTAAAATATTTACACAAATTTTGTGTCTGCAACATCATTTCCATCTTTACTATCCTTCCTTCCATATTTCATTTCTTACTGAAATATAACCTAACAGAAAAAAATAAAGATTTGATGAAGATTGCTAAATAATTCGTCTACTCTATTTTTAACAACATAATCCCAACCATCTCCATCACACTTATCACATCTGTCTTTTCGCTTTGCAAATGGGTCGAGTCGCCTTACGGTATAGTCTGGATTGTGAATGTAATCATTCAGGCACTTCGGACATAGACAGCGAATATTTTCTTTCCCCTCCGGCTTGTAAACCCAAAGTCCAAAAGTCTTTTTCAAAGTTGCATTTATTTGTCTGAAAAGTTTATCGTCATCTACCGTACCTATGTAGTCACGCAAATCCTCTCTATTGACTGTCCGTATCTGTTCCAGAAGAACCATTGACGGTTTCTTCAGTCCAAACTCCTCGCCGAGAATAATGTGCGATGGTAAATATCTTTTCTTGATTACACTTGTAACCGCTGCAACAATAATCGTCGGAGCATTCTGGTTATAATCGTCCGCCTGAACAACAAGCACTGGACGCTCTCCGCTTTGTACTGAACCACTGTTATCTCCAAAGTCATAGTAGAATAAATCCCCACGACAAATCATTTTTTCTTTCATATACATAACCTCACAAGAATCTAATTTTTAAAGTGTCATTCGTATCCGGAATGAAATAACCCCTTCACTCATTTGGACAAAGGGTGCTGAAATGCACACCCAAAATCAGAGATTTTCATAAAATTTGATAAAGTTTTTCTTTGCCGCAGCAATAGACTTATCCACGGAGCTATAATATACGCCCTCCTGCTTTGCAATTGCTCTGGAACTCAGACCGCAGCACACATTCTTCATAAGGCGTTCCCTTTGAAGTGGCTGCAACATTGAAAAGAAGGGATTTTTATGGCGGTTACCAATAATATCAGAGAAATCCGGGAACAGCGTGGCATTTACCAGGATGACCTTGCCGCTGCTATCGGATACAGCACTAAAACTGTCGGCAGGATAGAGCGTGGGGACAGTACCCCATCTGCCGAATTTATGCTGCGGATATCAAAGTACTTTAATATGCTGGTGGAAGATGTATTCCATGTGGAAGATTGAGCTGGGTATTTTATCCAGCTCAATCTTCCGCTTCCTGTAAATGAGAATTTGTCCGCTCCTTTATATAAAATAATTCCATTTTTCAGAACTACTAACTATTTTTCTTCAGCCCATAAAATTAAATGATCAGAACACTCTGTTTGTTGCGACACTGTACATGTATTTTTTATAAATCCTTTAGTAAAGATGTGATCAATAGGTGATGCTGGAAAACGCCACTATACTATTGAAGAGTTGTCAAAACAGTACCTGATGAACACCACTACTTTGAAATCCGTTTTCAAAGCAGTCTATGGAATGCCCATCGCTTCTTACATGAAAGATTACCGTATGAAGTTGGCATCAAAAATGCTGTTGCATGAAGATAAATCTATTTCGGAAATTGTCGCCGCTGTGGGATATAAAAGCCAAAGTAAATTTATATCGGCTTTCCGAGATACATTTCAGATATTACCTACTGCATATCAGAAACTGTATCGTAATCAATAATTTTAATGCAAAACTGCACCCACAATATCCCTGAGTGCAGTTTTGTATCAATCAATATTCTAATGTTTCTCCATCAAGTGGAATATCAGGAACAAGTATCCTATACAAATGCACTTTCCTCTTTTGCTTTCAGCAAATCTTTTAACACTGTTCCTATATCTCCCAAAATAGCAATCCCCTTATCTTCAATGAATTCCGGCAAAAACTGATATTCTGAATTTACGGAGATATAATATGCACCTTTCAAGCTGTTTGTCAGTTCCCAAAACGGTTCCTGTATAAACATCGGTGTCATGCGCCCTACTCCAAGTTCTATAAAGAGAATTTTTCTATCTTTGTTCTTTTGAATGTATTTTGAGATTTTCTCATATTCTTCTTCGTATTTTTTCCCTTGCAGAAAATTCCCATATCCTCTTACCCACGGAAACATTTCCGCACCACAATGAGGGCAGCGAGGAATCAGTTCATCCGGCACCATTGTCCCCTCTCCCATAGCCGCAATCATGTCTGCCACAGGTTGTACGGCATCCCATGTTTCATCCTGACAACACTGGGAACACTGGAAGAAACGATGATCTCCCTGAATCTCACTGACCTTTTCTTCCGAATAAACCTTTACAAACTGTGTATCCTGATTAGTCGTTAAGATATGAAAATCTTTTCCCTGCAAAATTTTATCCAAATCCAGATATGGCTCTCTGATAGGAGCATTTTGTGTAGTATTTAAAAAGGTTGCCACATATCCCCAGTGTTCATTTCTTGTAGAAAACCGATGCATCATTCCGCTAAAAGCACCTTTGAATCCATACTTATCTGCAAATTTTCCAAAATGCTCACGAAAAGAAGGGGTATCACTATAATAAAAGTCACCACCTCCAGCCGCTGATAAACCGGATGCTCCGCCTACTATGATACACTCTGCCTCCTGCACTCTGCGAACAAATTCCTGAATCTGTTCCTCATAAGGAAGTGGTTTTTGTTTGCTCAACACTATAGCAGTACCGCCGGATGCATAGGTACTATAGTGTCTTGAATAGTTCATTTGTGTTTTCATTACCAAATTTTCGTAACAGCTCATTTTTTTCATTCTCCTGTCTCACAACTGTAATATCTTTAACTACCTTACTTAGTCTATCCTTCACTTTCTAATTCCATCGGCAACACCTCGTCAAAAGCCCGTATTGCATTGCGAATGCAATCATCGCATTCACAGAGTACAACACCTGTATCCTTTCCCTTTAGGTCTTTACATATGGTTGCACCTGAATATTCCTGAAATTTGTTTAATATCTCGCGTGCCGTCATCGCACTTTTCTTCCCTAGCTTTACAATTCCCGCCATCATGGTTGCTCCAATCAAGGCACCACAAGTTGCTTCCATACCTCCCATACCTACCGCAAATCCGGATGCAGCATTCGTCAGTATTTCCTTATCAGAATCTGCTAAATCGATCATTGCCTTGATAACCGACTGACAGCAATTAAATCCATTATGTTTGTAATATACTGCTTTTTCTTCTCTTGTCATTTTCCTTAGAATTCCTTTCTGATTTCCTTTAACGCTACCGTAAGATTACCATCCACACCGATTGATTTTTCTTTGATTTCCTCTGGAATGTAAATTTCGCCCTTGTTAAATGTGATATATCTTGCCTGTGGTTCTACTGCTGCAAGCTGCATCAAAGGAGCTTTAACCATCTGATTTCTCCAACCAATGCCAAATTCCAGAATTACCAGCTTCTTTCCATGTAACTTCTGAATAAATTCTTGATAGCGGGCAGCCTTTTCCTTCCAATTTTTCGTTTCTGTAAACGAGGACATCTCACTCCAATTTACTTCCATATCTCCACCGCATTTTGGACATTTCGGCAGTAACTCTTTGGGTACTCTTCCGTTTACTTCCTCTTCGGTCATGGCGAGAACTGCTTTTTGATTAGGATAGACCTCGTCATGACATCTGTTCTTGCACCGCATCTGGGTTAATTTCCCTTCCATTTCAAAAACACGGTCTGCCTCAAAACCTGCCGGCACAAAATGATCCTCCGCATTGGAAGTTACTACGAAATATTCTTTATCCTTTACTAGTGCATAGATGTTTTTCATAATCTCACTCGGCTCATCCTGCATAGCTTTTGCCCTAACAAGTCTGCTTACAAACGCCCACTTTTCTTCTACCTTCATTGGCACTGAAAATCCGTGTAAAACACTGCGCAGTCCGTATTTTTCTCTGAAATCTCCCATATTTTCCTGAAACCATGCGTCATCTGCAAAAATATTATATCCCTCTGCGATAGACAAACCATTACTGGCTCCAATCAAAATACCATCTGCTTCTTTGATGATTTGACTTATCTCTTGATATACATTCATCTTCATCACATTTCCTTTCCCACTATGTTTTCTTTTAAATCCCGCAGGGTTTCTGCCAAATCTCCTGCTATATAAATGCCTTTGTCTCTTATATGCTCTGGAACTGAGGATTTCTTCTGATTCAGACAGGCATAAAACACTTTTTCATTTTTGTATGTCATTTCCCAAAAAGGAAGTTTAATAATACTGGGTGTCATCTCACCAACCCCCAGCTCCAGCAGTACAACATTCTTATCTGTTTCATTCATGAGATATTTTTTTAGGAAATTCTCATATCGCCTTACGCCTTTCCTCCAGTCTTTCCCCTCCAAAAATGTATCATCCCTTACCCAGGGAACCATGATTCTCCCGCACTCATTACATCTTGGCAGAAGCTCGGAAGTAACACGCAGCCCCCGGATATTTTCGTTCATCCTGCGAATCATTTCTACATTGGAATAAATTTGGTCATGGCAAGGCTGACTGCATTGAAGATAGCCAATGTTACCTTGATAATCGCAAATCCTTTCTTTCTGAAAAATCCGTTCAAACTGCATATCTATATTGGTTGTTAAAACAAAGATTTCTTTTTCCGCCACAATATCACGCAGGTCATAGTATGGCTGTCCTGTAGGTGCATCCCACATACTTTGTATGTAACGTGCATAATATGCCCACTGTTGTTCCGGCGATGAATAACAGTAGTAAAAACCGTCAAAGGGAGATTTCAGTCCATACCACTCCTTGAAATCTTGTAAACATTCCTCCATATAGGGTAGCCAATGATAATGGTTATATCCCGCCGCACTGGAAAGACCAGAACCACCGCCTATCAAAACGGCATCTGCCTGACGGATTTTTTCTGCCAGAAAACTGACTTGTTCCTCCTTTTGCATACACCACTTTATCTCCTTTTTTATATCAGATTCCACACTTTTTATTTCGCTTGACTTTTATTTTTTTACTTGTTAAAATTAAAATTACATCAAGCATTAAAATTATATTATCATGTAAGTTTAAAAATTGCAAGAAAAAATTCGAGGTGACAAATGAAATATTCCACAAAGCTTAGTGACACCATTCATATTCTTATATTTATTGCGCTTGGAGATGCCGAACAACTCTCCAGCACAAAAATTGCAGAAAGTATCAAGACAAACCCGGCTTATGTCAGACAGCTTATGGCAACCATGAAAAATGCAGGCATTGTTGTCAACACACAAGGTCATGCGAATGCCGCCCTTGCAAAATCGGCAGATAAAATCAACATGTATGACATCTACCGAGCCGTAGAGGGCGATAAGCCGCTGCTTCACCTGGACACAGATACCAATCCGGATTGTGGAATCGGTATCAACATTCAATTCGCTATTGGGGACTTCTATCATGAAATTCAAAATATGGTAGATGAAAAAATGAAATCCATTACATTGCAGGATATTATTGACCGGTATTATTTTAAAATCGGGAAAGTTAAAAAACTTTAACTAATCAAGAATTCAGGCCGCCCTTGAAACCAGACCTGAAAAAGCAATAAAACTGGAAAAAGATGCACTTGCCCAGATAGAAACTATCACTGCCTCCATATCCATTCTGTTTCCTCCATTCTGTAAGTGGGGCAGCCTTGGCCGCCCCTGTACCCTGATTACTAATTATCGAAAGGGTGTTGCCTCTTTGTCCTTCTCTTTATCTGGATTGCCATGATGTTTCTCGGCACTCTCCCTCGCCTTTTCGTTGCTCTTATCCTTTGCTTTCTCATATTCTGAAATAATCTCATTATAGAGTCTTTCCCTGAAATCCTTTGTAACCGGATAGCAGACATCCTGATAGATTGGCTTGCCCTGCTCATCCACCTGCTTTGTCTTATAAGAAGGCATTGATACAAAGATTTTCTCTTTGCCCTGCACAATATTGATGTTATTTACGATAAAACTGTTTTCAAAATAAATGCGTGCAAGTCCCTTGATGTTACCGCCTTCCCTCTCATAAGGTGTCACAGTTATGGAAAACTCCGGCATTTCCTGCGTCCTATCCTGCTTCTGTGTCTCCTCTTTCTCCGGTTCTTTGATTCTTGCATAGGCATCAAGGATATTGGTATAGAGTTCCTCTCGAAACTCTGCTGTGATAGGATTGCACACATCCTTATAGATCACACCATTGCTTTCATCACGCTTATTGGAGCGGTATCTTGGCATTGATACAAAAAACTCACCCTTATCCTTATTCTCAAGGATTGCGATATTGGTGATCTTAAATGAATCACCAAATACTACTGTTGCAAATCCTTTGATGTTGCTGCCCTCTTTTGCCCTTACTTCGTTTACCTTAATTGAATACTTCATATGCTATTCCTCGCTTTCTTTTTGTTCTTTGTTTTGCTCCGGTATGATAAGCTCACACCAAAGCTGTTCTATCTGTTCACAAGACAATCTGCCATTTAACCAGTTGCCAAGTGTAACGACCATTCCGTCCTGCTCGTAGTAGAGCCACTCCTGTGTTTCAATGTTCCCCTCATACACGATAGTCACATCAAAATCAGGCATAAATAATCCTTCCTCTGCATCCCATACACAGGCTATTCCCTGTCTGAGTGTCAGATTCAGGCTTTCGACATACACAGACCAGCCGCTTACAACTATCTGAAAGTCATCATCAATCTCAACAATATCATCCTCAAGCCCGATTAGCTCTTCCATTTCTGATACTGCCTCTTCTATCTCACCTAACCGGTATCTCTTATTCATCCATCACCGCCTCCTTATAAATGCACCTGACCACAAAACGCATGGTTCCTTTCTGGGAACAGGTAAAAAGAGTTAATTCTTTTTCTGTACCCTGTGTCTTGATGCTGTTATCATACGGATTTATTACCTCTGTCTCTGTTACCTCATAGATATGCTTCAGCCCATTTTTGTCGGTTATCATTACTTCATCACCTATGGATATCTGACTTAGTGGTGTAAAAAATGTACCATATCTGCTGCCATTGTGACCGCACAATACACAGTTTCCACTCTCCCCAATCCCTGCTGTTTCTTCTATATGACCGATCCCGGCATTAAGCACTTTACTTGTGGTTCCTTCCATTACCGGATACCGGATATCTATGCCCGGTATCTCAATGATACCGATAACACCGCCTTCTTTAAAAATGGCTTCATCCTCTTCACTAATGGAGGTTTGCTCTTCCTCCACATCTGTTTCTTCATCGTAATCATCCTCCAATGTCTGCTCAAATTCACTTATGAGCTGTTCTGTCTGTTTTTCTCCTGTTGCCCGCCAGAAAAAAGGGACTGCCATAATGGCAATCCCTGCTGTAATCAGTAGTCCTGCGACCACTTTTCTTATGCTCATATTATTCACTCTCCTATCGTGTTCTGCCCTCTCTGTCCGCTTGATAAGCACCTTTATCCTCTGCTACAATTGCTGCAGATTCCATTCTGTCATCAGCTTCTCTTTCTTCCTCCGGTCCGCTCAGGTCTGCATCAATAGCCTTTGCTGCCGCTTCATTCTGTGACCTCCAAGAAGTCGAGATTGTTCCACGATAAGCGGTAAGTTCTTCTCCGACCACTCTGAAACAAGCTCCGGGTGTACTTCTGCTAAACTGTTGTTCATAGCCAAACCTCAACCTCCTTGTGCTTAGAGTATATGAAGTTTTGGCTTTATCTTGTAGTTTGCGAATATCTGTATAAATAGAAAAAGCCCTTTGAGAAAAGGATTTCTCCTCTCTCAAAGGGCAGGTTGGCAAACTGGAAGTTGTAAATATCATTTTACATTTTTATATGAAATCACAATATGACTTGGTGCAAATAATACTGATGCAATAATCAATAGCACTGACCTACTCATAATCCCACTAAACAAGAACAACATTGAAGGAATAATAGAAAGTGCTAATGCTCTGAAAACGCTGTTTTTCTTAAAACATATAATCCAAATAGCACAATAAAGCATTACCAATATGGTATCTACAATCAAATATAGTACAAATGCTTCGTCAGACCACCACCCGAACCAAGTTCCCGGAATATTGATTATCATGAATCCGAAACAACCCAATCTCCCTACTTGTTCTGTGACCTCAACATATTTATTGTTCCACTTATTATCAAATCCATCTTTGCACTTAATCGCAAATACAACATTGGGTATCATAATGACTGCAATAAAAATCAGCCCAAAAACATTAAACCATTCCATATTATCTACCATCACAATCTTCGATTTTCTCAATTCTCCAAACTTGAATTTAAGGTTCTCTTTTATTTTCAAAATAAGCTTCAATCTTTTTATCTACAACAATTCCTACAGGTGTCAAAACCAATAAAATAATTACCATTATTATCAATGTAAAAACCATCGCCCCATCAAAACATTTATCAGCAATAAGTTATTTTTCTTCTATAGATTCTGTTACATTAGTTCTATATTTCTCTTCACATGCTTTTAAGTAATCAAAGCATAATCCTCCATCACATCTATAGAAAAATGGATCTTTACAAATTGTATTATCACTATTGAGAATAAATACAGGTATGATATCTTTATCGTTGCTGTTTATATAACTAATTTTAAAACTGTATCCCGTTCTTCCAAGTGAAATGCCATCTCTTTTCATTGAAATACCTTGAATATTCGCCACTATATATTCGATATCTTCTGAATCGGTGATAGTAAAACCAGTTCCTGTATTTCCATCGAACACATTTATATGGTCTACCTCAGAAGGATTTACATTCTTACCGAATTTCTTTGGCATGAAATAGTAACCTACTGTTCCTACCAATAACACAGCAATTAAAATAACCAGAATACGCAGTTCCTTTTTCATACACTCTTTACCTCCACAAATATCGATTTGTATTTCTGTTTGTTTTAAAAATGGGCAACTCCGATTGGAATTGCCCACTCATTGCACTAATTATGCGATTTTTTCTTGCTTGCACCGATTTCTGCATCAATTGATGTAAGTTTGATGTAAATCGCTGTTTTTTTAGTTTTTTATCAAATGAAGTACGTCCCGTCTATTTGGTGAAACGGTACATCTTTACATCATCTTAATAGAGCTTTGCACCTGCCGGAATGTGGTCATCTACCATCAGAAGATGAAGCTTTTCTTCGCCTTCTTCTTCATGAATAGCACTGAGGAGCATACCGCAAGAGTCAATGCCCATCATAGCTCTCGGTGGAAGATTTGTGATAGCAATAAGAGTCTTTCCAACCAGTTCTTCCGGCTCATAGTAAGCATGAATACCGCTTAAAATGGTTCTGTCTGTGCCTGTTCCGTCATCAAGAGTAAACTGTAACAGTTTCTTTGACTTCGGTACTGCAACACACTCTTTAACCTTTACTGCACGGAAATCTGACTTGCTGAATGTATCAAAATCAACAAATTCCTCAAATAAAGGCTCTACCTTTACCTTAGAAAAATCAATCTTTTCAGACTCAGTTTTTACATTTTTTTCAGGTGCTTCAGAAGCTGTATTATTTACATCATTTTTCTTATTTACACCATCTAAAGACTTCATCGTCGGGAACAGTAAAACGTCACGGATTGCTGCGCTGTCTGTAAGCAGCATCACAAGACGGTCGATTCCGTATCCGATACCACCTGTTGGCGGCATACCGATCTCTAATGCATTTAAGAAATCTTCGTCTGTATGCTCTGCCTCATCATCACCGGCTGCAGCATTTGCATCCTGTGCTGCAAAACGCTCACGCTGGTCGACCGGATCGTTAAGCTCAGAATATGCATTACACATTTCCCATGTATTGATGAAAAGCTCGAAGCGCTCTACCTTGGTAGGATCGCTCGGTTTCTTCTTTGTAAGCGGAGAGATCTCGATCGGATGATCCATGATGAAGGTCGGCTGGATCAGCTCTTTCTCGCAGAACTCCTCGAAGAAAAGGTTGATGATATCACCCTTCTTATGACGCTCCTCATATGCAATATGATGCTCATCTGCAAGTTTTTTCGCTGCAGCATCATCTTCTACAGTATCGAAATCAATTCCGGTATATTTCTTAATCGCATCGTTCATGGTCATGCGTGTAAATGGCTTGCCAAGATCGATCTCGATGCCATTGTAACTGATCTTTGTACTTCCGCAGACTTTCTCTGCAAGATAACGGAACATGGACTCTGTCAGTTCCATCATTCCCTCATAGTCTGTGTATGCCTGATACAGTTCCATCAGCGTGAATTCCGGGTTATGACGGGTATCAACACCCTCATTACGGAATACACGGCCGATCTCGTATACACGTTCAAGTCCGCCGACGATCAGTCTCTTTAAGTATAACTCCAGAGAGATACGCAGTTTTACATCCTCATTTAAGGCATTATAATGTGTCTCAAACGGTCTTGCTGCTGCTCCACCTGCATTAGATACAAGCATCGGAGTCTCAACTTCCATGAAATCACGGTCAGCTAAGAAGTTACGGATCTCTTTTAAGATCTTGGAACGTTTGATGAATACTTCCTTGCTCTCCTGATTCATGATCAGGTCGATATATCTCTGACGGTAACGCATGTCTGTATCAGTCAGTCCGTGGAACTTCTCTGGAAGGATCTGTAATGATTTTGACAGCAGTGTCATCTCCTCAGCATGGATAGAAATCTCACCTGTTTTGGTACGGAAAGCATATCCCTTTACGCCCCAGATATCGCCGATATCAGATTTCTTGAAATCTTTGTAGATTTCCTCTCCGATATTGTCTCTTGCAACATATACCTGAATACGTCCCTTTAAGTCCTGAATATTGCAGAATGATGCTTTTCCCATCACACGTTTAAACATCATACGGCCGGCGATCGATACCGGTTTGCCTTCCATTGTCTCAAAATTGTCGATGATATCGGTTGAGTGATTTGTCACATCATATTTTGTGATGACAAACGGATCTTTTCCGTTCTCCTGCAGTTCATGCAGCTTGTCATAACGTACCTGAAGCAGCTGGTTTAAATCCTGCTGGTTATTGTTCTGCTCTGCCATGTTTATCCTCCACTTGTTTTATTCCCCGGACAGTCTTTCTGCCCGACTATCATATCTCTTAGTTTGCTCTGTGAATTGAAAGCACTTTGTATGAAAACTCTCCTGCCGGTGTCTCAACAGTAACGGTATCACCTACCTGTTTGCCAAGCAGTGCCTTACCAACCGGTGATTCGTTGGAAATCTTGCCTTTTAAGCTGTTAGCCTCGGTAGAACCAACAATCTTATACTCTAATTCCTCATCAAATTCGCAGTCAAGGATCTTTACGCTGCATCCGATGCTTACTTTATCAAGATCAGCCTCTTCCTCGACAACTACTTCTGCATTCTTTAAGATTTTCTCAAGTTCTTCAATACGTGCTTCGATGTCTCTCTGCTCGTCCTTTGCAGCGTCGTACTCAGCGTTCTCAGATAAGTCTCCCTGCTCTCTTGCCTCTTTGATCTTCTGTGAAACTTCTTTTCTTCTTACAACCTTTAAGTTCTCTAATTCGTCTTCCAGTTTCTTGAGTCCCTCGTAAGTCAGAATGTTTTTCTTGTCCATTGCATTTACCCTTCTTTATAATAATTATTGTTCGGTTCATGTATACGGCGGCACAAAGCCTTGCGCCAGACGCTATGAACGATAAAAAGCCTTCTCAAATCTGTCCTGCCACGGCGCCCCCGTTTTCTTTTTTGGTCTCTTAACAATCACAGTATTATAACCGATAGGTACTGCTATGTCAAGATTTTCGGCTGTTCGCCAGGTTTTTTTATGGATTGGAATATAATGTTTTCCCAACGCGATCTGTTTTTCATACAAAGCACTGTTCCATTCAAAATCAAGCAGAAAAATACTGCTGTTTTTTTCCTTATTCTTTGCTAATCCAAGACGCTTTTTCGATACGATAAGTGAAACCAGTCCGGTCTTCTCATACATTGTCTCTGCAAACTCATGAAAATATGCAGGCCGGTCTGTATAAATTGTAAGCGCATTAAGCTCATCCCCGATCTGCTCCAGCACATCGAGCGTCCCTGCCGGCTCAAACATCCCTGCTCCATCCGGTTCCTCATCGATCACCTCGACAATCGCGCACTCCGGCTTCACACTTTTTGCCGCAAGAATGCCTTCGTACACTGGTTTAAAATCATATAAAAATTCATTGGAAAAGTACATCGCGCTTCTCCGTCATATTCCTTTTTCCATCTTTATGACAGCATTTTCTGATTCAGTACTTTTTCCGGAATTTTACTTATGTCTTTTTTGTTTCCTTCATTTTAACTTTACCGGATTGAATTTTTCTGCCAGTCGCTAAGTCACGAATCGCCTTTTGGCACTCGGATCATGCCATAAAACCGCAAACCTCCTGAAACAATGCCTCAAGCTGCTCATATGTCTCCACCTCGTTGATCCTGCCCCGCAGCTTAGAAGAGTTACGGTAGCCGGCTGTATACCAGGCGGCATGTTTCCTGATCTCACGGATACCAGTATATTCGCCTTTAAATTCAAGCTGCATACGGGCATGCCGAAGGAGCATCTGTGTCACTTCCTCAAAAGTCGGTTTCGGGAGTTCTTCCCCCGTCTTAAAATAATGAAGAATCTGTGCAAAGATCCACGGATTGCCCTCGGCGCCGCGTGCGATCATAAAGCCGTCGCAGCCGGTCTGTTTCTGCATCGCGATCACATCTTTTGCTGTTAAGATATCACCGTTTCCGATGACCGGTATCGAGACCGCTTCTTTTACCTGTCTTATGATATCCCAGTCGGCTTTTCCGGAGTAAAACTGCGATCTCGTCCTGCCATGGACCGCCACTGCCGCTGCACCGGATTCCTGTGCAATGTGTGCCATCTCAACCGCATTGACATGCTCCTCATCAAAACCTTTCCTGATTTTCACTGTAACCGGTTTTTTGATTGCCCGCGCTGTCTTTTCAATAATCTCTCCGGCAAGTTTTGGATTTTTCATCAGTGCAGAACCATCACCGTTGTTGACTACTTTCGGCACCGGGCAGCCCATGTTGATATCTAAAATATCAAACGGTCTGTCCTCAATCTGTTTCGCGATCTCACTCATGATATCCGGATCAGAACCAAACAGCTGAAGCGACACCGGATTTTCCCGCTTATCGATCGTTAACAGCTCTTCGGTATTTCTGTTTTTATAGAGAATCGCTTTTGCACTCACCATCTCCATGCAAAGCAGCCCTGCTCCCTGTTCCTTGCAAAGCAAACGAAATGGCAGGTCTGTTACGCCTGCCATCGGTGCTAGTATCAGGTTATTTTCTAACGTTACATTTCCAATCTTAAGTCGTCTGATCTCTCCCATACCACCATTTTCCTAAATAATTTACTCTCTCATATCCAATTCAGGTATCCTGAATCTCCCGATCAAATATCTCTTATTTCCTGATCTTACCGGATTTACGATTCTGTTTCTTATAAATAAGGTTCATTCCTTTTAAAGTCAGGTTCGGATCGTATACATCGATCACATCTGTCTCATTTGCAATGATACGTCCAAGACCGCCGGTTGCGACCACCTTGACCTCTCCCATGTCAGCCTCTCTGATCATATTTTTTACAATATATTCTGTCTGTCCGATCTGTCCATATACCAGTCCTGCCTGCATACTTGAGATCGTTTCTTTTGCAAGAATGCTCTCCGGTTTGCGGATCTCGATCTCCGGCAGTTTTGCCGCATCTTCCCACAACGCTTTTGCAGAAATGCGGATTCCCGGTGCAGTTACCCCGGAAACAAATGCTCCGTTTTTATCGACCAGATCATACGTAGTGGCAGTGCCAAAATCAAGTACCAGTACCGGTCCGCCATACAGCTCATATGCTGCTGCCGCATCCACGATACGGTCTGCACCGATCTGCCGCGGGTTCTCGGTTACCACGCGGATTCCTGTTTTGGTACCCGGCTCCACAATGATCGGATTGATACCAAAATATTTGATGATCGCACCCTCTAAGGAATGCATAACATTTGGAACAACAGAAGCTATGATTGCATCCTCGATGTCATCATGTCTGATCTTATTCTGCTCTAACAGATTTGACAAAAGCATTCCATACTCGTCCGATGTACGCGGCATCTTCGTCGTGATACGAAAACTTGCCATTACCTCATCCCCACGGAATACACCCACTGTGATATTTGTATTTCCTACGTCAATCGTGATTACCATCGTATTTTCCTACCTTTTTCTTTACATTTCTGATTCGTCCATGCCAATATATAGCACTTTATAATACATTTCCAAAGCACGAAGCAGTTCTTCTTTTGTACGCTGCAGTTCACGTATCTTTAACCCACAGCCGATCTCATCATATAAAAGATCATTCTCATCACTGGAAGTACGAAACTCCAGATTGCCCTCCTCATCAAAGACTACCTGAAAAATACCACCAATATCTTCCGTAAAAAGAACACACATGATCTTTAATTCATCTTTGATCGAATCCGGAAGTCCCTTGAAATCCTGATTCAGATAAAATTTTTTATTGTAAGCGCTCGCTCCGCAGAGCACCACTTCTTCTCTCTCAGACATATCCGTATACTCCTCTCACGGAAACTTCGCCGGAGGATACCAGTTTTCTGCCTTCCCAAGTATCCACGATCAGTTCGCCATGCGGCGTGATTCCCATTGCTTTCGCCTCATAAGGCTCTTTTGGATCTAACACTCTGACCTGTTTTTGCATATTGATCAGGTGCGCATTGTATTCTTTTACCAGGCCGCTTAAATCTTCCGTCTCTAAGAATATCTCATAATATCGTTCGAACTGCTCTAATACTGCCTCGATCAGTTCTGCGCGGTTCACACGTAAACCGGTCTCCATCAGGATCGAGGTTGCTATCTGTTCAATCTCTTTTGGAAATGATTGATTCCGGACATTGATACCGATTCCAATGACAACATGATTGATGTAATCTAACTGTGCACTCATCTCCGTTAAGATTCCGCAGACTTTTCTGCCGTTCATCACAATGTCATTCGGCCACTTAATACCTGCGTCTACGCCTGTTTTCTCCGATATCGCTTTCGATACCGCAAGTGCTGCGATCAGTGTCAGCATGGAAGCACGGTCAGGGGCAAAATCCGGTTTGAGCACCAGCGTCATAAATATTCCGACTCCTGCCGGAGATTCAAATCCTCTTCCACGGCGGCCGCGTCCGGCTTCCTGCTTCTCCGCAACGACCAGTGTACCGGTCGGATGACCTTCCTCTGCAAGCTGTTTTGCTTTTGTATTGGTAGAATCTATCGTATCAAAATAAAAGATCTCACGTCCTGCCCATTTTGTTTTCCGGATGCTTTCCAATTCTGCCTTATTCAGACAATCCGGTGTCGACACGATCTTGTATCCTTTATTCTGCACCGCCTCGATCACATATCCCGCTTCTTTTAACTGTTTTACCGCTTTCCAGATTGCAGTGCGCGATACGCCGAAACGCTCACACAGTTCCTGTCCGGAAATATAATCATCAGCTTCCTTTAATGCCGCTAGTAGCTGCGTCCTCATCTAGTGTCCTCCATTTTTGTCTGATACACTTATTTTTCACACTGTTCTCCACCAAGTGTTGCAAACATGACTGCTTTGATCGTATGCATACGGTTTTCTGCCTCATCAAATACGACAGACTGTTTACTCTCAAATACTTCATCCGTTACTTCTAATTCACTGTAACCAAACTTCTCATAAACTTCTTTGCCGATCTTGGTCTTTAAGTCATGGAATGCAGGCAGACAGTGCATGAAAATGGCATCCGGTTTTGCATTTGCCATAGCTTTCGCATTTACCTGATATGGCATCAGATCATGAAGACGTTCCTCCCAGATCTCATCCGGTTCACCCATGGATACCCATACATCCGTATAAATAACATCTGCGTCTTTTGTGCCCTCTTTGACATCTTCTGTCAGTGTAATGGTTGCTCCTGTCTCTTTTGCAACACCTTCACAGTACTCTACCAGTTTTGCATCCGGGAAATACTTTTTGCTTGTGCATGCAACAAAATCCATACCAAGTTTTGCACAGGTCACCATCAGGGAATTACCCATATTATAGCGGGCATCACCCATGTAAACCAGTCTCACACCTTTTAATCTGCCAAGATGCTCACGGATCGTCAGCATATCGGCAAGCATCTGAGTCGGATGAAATTCATTGGTCAGACCATTCCATACCGGCACACCGGCATATTCTGCGAGCTCTTCCACGATATCCTGTCCATATCCACGATATTCAATACCATCAAACATATGTCCCAACACACGAGCGGTATCCGGAATGCTCTCTTTTTTGCCGATCTGGGAACCCGAAGGATCTAAGTAAGTTACATGCATGCCAAGATCATGGGCTGCCACCTCAAAAGAACAACGTGTCCTGGTGCTTGTCTTTTCAAAAATAAGTGCGATATTTTTTCCTGTCAGACAATCATGCGCAATACCCTGTTTTTTCTTTGCTTTCAGATCCGCTGCAAGGTCGATCATATATGTAATCTCTTCTGGTGTAAAATCCATTAATTTTAAAAAATTACGTCCTTTTAAATTCATGTCTTTCTCTCTCCTTTACATGGCTGTGTATATTATCTTTTTATGCCACAACGGATGGTACAACATGCGCACCATCCGTTCTGATAACCTTTTTTGATTTTATTTATGATCTGCTGCAATTTCCGTAACAGATTTTGCAAGACCGGCGATTCCCTGAATCTCAGATGGAATGATGATCTTGGTTGCTTTTCCGTCTGCTGCTTTTGCAAACGCCTCTAAGCTCTTTAACTGGATCACGTTCTGATCCGGTGCTGCTTCTTTGATCATACGAAGTCCATCTGCGTTTGCCTGCTGGATCTTAAGAATAGCTTCTGCCTGACCTTCTGCCTCGCGGATCGTTGCCTCTTTCTTTGCCTCTGCACGTAAAATTGCTGCCTGTTTCTCTGCCTCTGCGTCAAGAATTGCAGATTCTTTCTTACCTTCTGCAACGAGGACTGTTGATTTCTTTTCACCCTCTGCACGCAGGATCGCTTCACGTCGCTCACGCTCTGCCTTCATCTGTTTCTCCATCGCATCCTGGATCGCTGCAGGCGGGATGATATTCTTTAACTCAACACGGTTGACTTTGATTCCCCATGGATCAGTCGCAACATCTAAAGAAGATCTCATCTTCGTGTTGATTGTCTCTCTCGATGTCAGTGTCTCATCAAGTTCAAGATCACCAATGATGTTACGCAGTGTTGTTGCTGTCAGATTCTCGATCGCCATGATCGGATTTTCCACTCCATATGCATAAAGCTTCGGGTCTGTGATCTGGAAATATACAACAGTATCGATCTGCATCGTTACGTTATCTTTTGTGATAACCGGCTGCGGCGGGAAATCCACCACCTGTTCTTTCAATACAACTCTTTTTGCCACACGGTCGATAAACGGTGCTTTAAAATGAATACCTACAGACCATGTTGCAAGATAACCTCCCAGACGCTCTACCACGCATGCAGTTGCCTGTGGAACGATCTTTACACAGGATACAGCGATAAGCAGTGCCACAATGATTAAAATAATAAGTGCTACAATTACTCCCGGCATACGAAACTCCTCCCTCATTCAGTTTTAAATACAGTATACTATCTGTTTTGTGCCTTTATTCATATTACTATATTTACTTTGAGATTACAACTAATCTTTTCAGATGAGATCTTTAGAAGCTCTCTTCCTGCGGATATGCCTTACAATCACAACAACTGTACCCACTAAAAATGGAAATACAAATGTGCCAAAACGGTACAGAAGTGACGCTGATCCCGCCATACCTGTCCCGACGATCCCTGCAAACAGGCTGGTAAAAACAAATTCTGTCGATCCGATTCCTGCCGGTGATGGAATCACTGCCGCAAGCATGACAGACAGTGACGTGATCGCAAGCACCTGCGCCAGAGTCAGTGCAGGATTTTCCTGAAACCGGACACCTTTAAAAAGAAGATACGGTATTCCGTACCAGAAACAGCATTTCAACAGGCAAAGAAAGATCACCTCTGTGGTAACTTTTTTGTTTTTCATCAGATGGTTCGAAGCATCCTCAAGCATCATGCACTGCCTTTTGATCTCTTCTGCCATTATTTCAAATTTTCCATGAAATTTCTGATTTGCGAAGTCAAGCAGCCGGCAGATCAGATGATGAAACCGGTTCGAACAGCAGAATAAAAACAACCCAAGTGTTATCACCAGTGTAAGCACATATCCGGCAGCTAAAAGTCCCGCATAATCACCAAACCAGTTTCTCATAAATTCCCAGTTCATCACAAAAAAGATTGCAGAAAACAATGCAATGCTTATTTTGTGGAGCGCATACTGTATCATATACAGTCCAAATCCCCCGCCATATTCAATTCCATGCTCACCCAGATAAATGATCGCTGCAACTCCGGAACCGCTTCCTAACGTTGCCACCCGGTAAAAAGAACAAAGGAACGCATTCGTAATACCATTTTTATATGCAAAAGACGACCGATACTGCTTTGCGAGCACGGTCGTGATAATGCCTTCTATGATCTGATATACCGCTGCCATCAGACAAATGCCAATGACAACGGCCGGTGATGTTTTTTTTAACTGTTCTAAAATTGGTCCTGCCGAATCACGGAAAGTATACACGATAATACCAATGACTGCCAGAACCAGTCCCCATTTTAAAAGCTGCTTTTGTATTTTACTGATAACAATCGCCCCTTATTATTGCTGCTCACACTGCAACTGTGAACAAAACTTATTTCTTTTTGAAATTGGTGTAGCCTTTTTGTTTGTATGGATGCTCCTTCCAGAGTCTGTCTGCAGTCTCTTTCCATTCACATGCATATGCCTCACATTTTCCACATAAATGTTCTACCGGCTCTGCCTCCTCAACATCTGTGGAGTGTGCACCTGTTTCATGTACCATACGCTGTAAGATCTCAGGATTCTCAAGCATCGGGCATGGACGAAGCATATTCTCATTGAACGGCTGGTTATCTCTGTATGCCATGAATAACGGCTGTTTTAAGCACTCTAACAGTGATTTCTCACGGATATTTGCACCGGAGTAATGAATAAATACACAAGGCTCCACGTCACCCTTCGGGTTGATGTGGCAGTAGTTTCTTCCTCCTGCGATACATCCGCCTACGAACTCTCCATCATTCTGGAAGTCCATAACAAAGATCTCTTTTCCACCTTCCATCGCACGAACCTCACGGATTCTGTGATAGATGTATTCACGCTGTTCTTTGGTCGGCATCAGATCCGGAGCTGCCTTCATACCTACCGGCATCAGATGGAAATACCATGCGAAACGGCTTCCATGCTCGATCAAAAGATCAAAGAACTCGTCAGATGTAACAGCATCCATGTTTTTGCTAGTATAGCATACACTGTTTCCGAAAATCAATCCGTTCTCATGTAAAAGATCCATTGCATGAAGAACTTTATCATATACGCCCTCTCCACGGCGGAAATCGTTCGCATCCTCAAATCCCTCAAGGCTGATGGATAAGGAAAGGTTGCCGACACGTTTCATATCATCGCAGAGTTTCTGGTCTACGAGCGTACCGTTTGTATAGCAGTGGAATGCACAGTCATTGTGTTTCTCACAAAGTTTGATGATATCTGCTTTACGAACCAGCGGCTCTCCACCAGTCATCATGTAAAAATAAATACCAAGTTCTTTTCCCTGTGTTACGATGCTGTCAAGTTCATCAAAGGAAAGATTTAATTTATTACCGTACTCAGCTGCCCAGCATCCGGTACAGTGAAGGTTACATGCACTAGTTGGATCCATTAAGATCAGCCATGGAATATTGCAGCCATGAACCTCTCTCATTTTACGAATGGTCTTTGTTCCATAAAATGCAGCCTGAAATCCAAGGTTTAATGCCGTCATCTTCGCAACATGCGGATCTGTCTCATCTAACAGACGGTTTACATAACGCATCCATTTGTGATCCGGATTCTGAATCATTTTTCTTACACCGTCATAAGCCTCTTTACGGAAGTTATCTCCCATAAATTTCTCTGTAAGATCTACGATCTGTAATAATCCTTTCTCACGATCCTTGTTCAAACTTTTTAATGCAGCATCGATTGCGACGCTGAATGCTTTTCTCTCTACTGTCAGTGCTAAATTCGCCATAACTCCGACCTCCGTTATCTTTTTCACATTCTCTTACTAGATGCAAGTATAAAAAAAATACACTCTTTTTTAAATATGCAATGACTTTTCAATGTAGCCATCTAATATACAAATTTGCAATTTTGTCTATTTTCCGACTACATCAGATAATATTTGCATAGTATTGATACTACATTACATAGTATTAATAACTACGTAACATTATATTATTTTAAATGAATTTGTCAATCAACGATTATTACTTTTTTCTTAAATCTTTCCGGCTATGCTTAACAGTTCTTTCCAAACTGGTTATAATAACGGTGGTTTATTTCATGGAAAGGAGATTTTTGATCATGCCTGGATATGTTACCCATTATATATTCGGAAGAGAGGTTTATCATAACCTGAAAAATAATTCTTTAAAAAAGAATCTTTATTATAATCGTGCTGCTTATGGTCTTGGACTTCAGGGACCTGATATTTTCTTTTATTACCTTCCTTCTTATGTACTGGAAGGTCATAATATCGGTGCACTTGCCCATGTCCTCGAAACCGGTGCTTTTTTCCAGGGTCTGATTGAAAGTCGCAGCCAGTTTTCGTCCTGCACAGATCTTAATATCGCAGAAGCCTACCTGATGGGTTTTCTCGGACACTATACCTTAGATACGATATGTCATCCATATATTTATGCTATGACGCATTTTAAAGATAAAAAGGAAAAAGCATATTTTTCAAGGCATGCCTATCTGGAAACGGATATTGATACTGCACTGCTCGACATGAAACTGCACCGTCAGCCATGTAATTTCCATCCGGAGGACACGATCCGGCTGACACACCGCCAGAAGTATGTTATTGCAAGTATGCTCTATTACGCTTACCGTTATGCTTTCCCGGATGTCAAATTCCGCAAATACACCATGTATCTTGCCATTTTTTCTATGCAGTTTGGTCTGTGGCTCATGCACGACGACTCCGGTAAGAAAAAAGCCATTGTCCGGCTGACCGAACGGATCTGTCTCGGATATCCTTTATTTTCACCGCTGATTCCAAGCGACACTTTATTTTTCCGCACAGATCCGTTCAATCTGAGACATGCGAAATGGACAAACCCATGGGATTCTTCCCTTATTTCCCATGAGAGCTTCTTTGATTTATATAACCGATCCAAAAAACTGTATCTGTCCCGCATCCTCTCACTGCACACTGCACTTCATGCCGGTGCCGATTCAGCAAAGCAGGATGCCGTCATACAGAAATTCTTAGAAGGATATGGAAATCTTTCTTTCCACAGCGGATTAAGTTCAACGATTCCAAGCTGAATGCCAGAAGTAGTGACCGTGCAATTTTCCAGTTCAATTTTTAAAAGTCTTTCGGAGCTGACAAAATCTTTGAATAAAAATACCGCGCAGATCTGCGCGGTATTTTTATTCATGACGACTGATGGTTCACAAATCGTACCTTTTCTTTTATTTATTATCTTCACCGAAGAAATCACGGATCTGACCTTCAATGATCTTCATCAGTCTGGTACGTGCCTCAAGGCTTGCCCATGCAATATGAGGTGTGATGATCAGGCGGTTACTGTCTTTGATCCGTTTTAATGGATTTTCTGCACTCATCGGCTCTACGGTAAGCACGTCAAGTCCTGCTCCTGCGATCGTTTTATTTTCCAGTGCATCTGCTAGATCTTTCTCAACCACGATCGGTCCCCTTCCAAGATTTAAGAAGATGGCAGATGGTTTCATTTTTGAAAATGCCGCTGCATTCATTAATTCCTCTGTCTGTTCCGTCAGCGGTGCATGTACCGATATAATATCTGATTTTGCAAGCAGTTCCTCAAACTCTACACGCTCATACCCCGGCTGGTTATTCTTTCCGGTCGTGGAATAATAGATCACATGACAGCCAAACATTTTTGCAATATCAGCAACTCTGCGTCCGATCGCGCCAAGTCCGATGATTCCCCAGGTCTTGCCATTCAAGTCATGGAATACGTTGTCAAAATGAGTAAATGTGATATCTCCGGCATATTTTTCTGATTTGACATAATCATCATAGTATCTTAATTTTTCCCAGAGATAAAATAACAGGGCAAATGTGTGCTGCGCTACAGTTTCCGTGGAATATCCGGCAACATTTCTCCATGCAATGCCATGTTCATCCAGATATGTCTTATCCAGATTGTTTGTTCCGGTTGCGGTGACACAGACCAGTTTTAAATGTTCTGCCTCACCGATCGACGCCTCATTGATCTGCACTTTATTCACAATTACCACATCCGCATCTTTTGTGCGCTCTCTTGCCTCCTCGGCTGTGGAAAATCCATATTTTACAACAGTTCCAAGTCTGTCATATCCAGAGAGATCAATGTCTTCCCCGATCGTCTTTGCGTCCAGAAATACAATGTTCATCTTTTTTCTCCTTTGCATTATTTATTCAGATAGGCGTAAAGGGAGTCTGTCTGTTCCGTAGCAATACGGTATCCTTCATCATAAAGTCTGCGTAACTTTACGGTATCTGTCTCCGTCCTGCCGACTCCATAAGTCGATTCCGGAGCGATCACAAATACTTTTCCCTCTTTTTCCAGCTGCATCAGTTTCTCCATGGAGGCGTTATAACGCTCCGCACGCAGTTTCATATCTTCCACAATTTTCGGATAACGCTGATACAGACGGTTCATGACTCCCGCAGCTTTTTCTTTTTTCTTTACATATCCGCGTTCTCTCGTAAGAACCACAACGATTTTCTCACATCCTTTTTCTAAGGCATGCTCATACGGAATGGAATCTGCAAGTCCACCGTCTAAATAATAATGTCTGCCGAGTTTTACCGGCTGGAACAGGATCGGCAGTGAACAGGTCGCAACCAGAAGATCTCTCATATCTTTTCCACGCGGCACTTCCATATATTCTGCTTTGCCTGTATGAATATTTGTGACTGCTGCCTCAATCTCTCCCGGAAAACGTGCCAGCGCATCATAATCAAAAGGAAGCAGTTCATTTGGTACTTCCTCAAATACAAATTTTGTATTGTAATACGCATGTTCCTTGCGGTTTAACAGATGGCGCATTCCCATATAGCGCTTATCTGCCATATATTTTTCCATCAGTTCAAGATTGCGCCCTTTCTGCCCTGAAAGATATGACAATCCATACGCCATTCCTGCGGAAACACCGATATAATAATCCGGCATAATATCTTCTTCTAAAAATTTATCCATTACTCCGCAGGAAAAAACGGTGCGGTTTGCACCACCTTCAAATACCATTCCAAGCTTCATTTCTGTCTCCATTCTATGTCCCAGGCAACAGGTCTTTATCATCCTGTCCATTTTCTATTTCTATGTTTATAATTCCTCTTTTTTTTCACTTTTCTGCATTTTAGGCATCTCATTACTCTCCGTCACATAGAGAGTGACACCTTTGATTTCTTTTACCGTAACGATCTCTCCCGGTTCAAAGATTTTGTCATCATCCACCGAACGGGCAGTCCATTCCAGTCCATTCATAACAGCCGTTCCGGTTCCTTTTACATTATTGATCTGTTCCGTAACACAGACATTTTTCCCGACTGCCTCCTCATAATTTGTCCTGACCAGATGCGGTTTCAAATATTTCAGTGCCCATGGTCTTGTAAAATAAAGCAGTACAAATGATACCACTGCAAATACGATGATCTGTCCCACAATCCCCATTCCAAATGCTGCACAGATTAATCCTGCAAGGCTTCCTCCTGCCAGCCAGATTGAAGTCAGTCCAACGGTAGCGATCTCTAATACCACAAAAAATACGATCAATGCCAGCCAAACCATTATCTCCATAATTTTCTTCCTCCTGTCATAAAATTTCTGCTGTTTCTATAGTAGTATATCGCAAATAATTTTTCAATGCCACGGTTAATTATCTACGCTTTTCGACCGAAACATATATCAGATGATTTTTAAGGAGGGCTGTCCTATGTCCAATACCGCTTATGTCGGAGCCGGAACAACACTTGGTACGTCTTATTATATGCGCCGTTTTTATGCTTCAAATGCTGATGCACGTACCACTACTTCACGCAGCAACCTGTCCAACTCCACACTGACAGGTGCCGATGCACATGCACTGCGCCGTGCAGTACGTTCCCTTGGCTCATTTACATATGATGACGATAACGCTGCAAATATAAGAAACAATGTTTCCGCATTTATCAGCACTTATAATAATATTCTTAATTCTTCCGGTAATTCAGACGACCGTACCATCAAAAACACACAGAAAAGTCTGAAAAATATTACCGCTGAATACGCTGACCAGCTCGATAAGATCGGTATTACCGTAAAAGATAACGGAACACTTGAATCCCGCAGCTCCCTTTTTGGCTCTGCCGATATTTCAAAGTTTGAATCTCTGTTTTCCTCAGATTCCGAATATATGCAGCGTGTTAATTCCTATGCCAGACGCCTTGAAAACAGAAGCAATATCCTAACACAGATCGAATACAATGATGCACTTGCAAAGCGCAATGCCAGAAATCAGGCATCATCTTCTGTTTCCACAGATAACACTAGCTCCGCAGATACCGGTACGACTGCCACAAATGCTCTGAATATTGCATCTGTCACATCGGTAACTGCTGATCTGAATACATTACTGAACACAGGCATAGGCAAAAATGTAAATGTCATATTATAACGATTCTTTTTATTTCCACGTCATATTTACATTTAACTGATTTCCAATGATGCTGACATCTGCATAACTGCCGCAGACAAGCGGCATCATTGGTGGAATATGTCCGATATCTGCATCCATAATGATCGGTACCTGATATTCCGCAAGCAGATCTGTAACTGCATGATACTGGTCTAATCCCATCATTTCCTGTCCAAATACCGCCGGTCTTCCGATCAGAAATCCCTTTACATGCGAAAACCATCCGGCATGTTTCATCTGCCAGACCGCTCTGCGGATAGACATCACGTTCAGATCACAGGATTCCAAAAACCAGATGATCCCATCATCCTGATATTTCTCTGTAAATTCCTTTACCTTATCAAATTCTGTTCCGAGCAGATTGACCAGACAGTCCATACAGCCACCAAGCAGTCTTCCCTGCATGTTTATCTTCTTCTGCAGATTTTCTGCAGGATGCACCTCGATTTTTGATTTGCCGCCCGTCTGTGCAGCATTATGTTCCAAATTCTGTTCCTGTGGCAGATATACCATAAGTCTCTTCTCTTCTGTCACATTATACGCTTCAAGCGGATGCTCCTCGTCTTTTTTGCTGTCTTTTTCCCACAATGCGTAACCATGTACACTGTTTTGCTGTCCGCGCAGAAGATGATAAGCATCCCACAGATTTTCATGCCATGGCTCCATGCCAAAAGCTGCCGCACACGGTCCGTACACCGATGCAGTATCACACAATGTCGTAAGCAGGAATGTCATATTGGTATTGTCTGAAAATCCCATATACCACTTTGGTTTTGCCTTCCTGATCTTGTCAAAATCAACCTTATCTAAAATCTCACACATCAGCTCTCCACCGCCGCAGGAGATTAAAATATCATTTTTATCACTGCAGTAATATTCGGTCAACTCCGCCCCGCATGCCTCCGGTGTATTGCTGATACCGATTCCATCTGATGCATAACAGTTTGGTCCAAGATCTGATTTATGCCCCATTTCGGCAAATTTTTTCTGCGCATTCAAAAATGCTGTATAATACGGCTCTATGCTGCATCCAAAAGACGGTGCCACAAAGCCAATCGTTCCGTTTTCCGGTAAAAATTCTGGATATTTCATATTGTTATCGTATCCTCCAATTTCTTTTTTCTCAGTTTACACCGCCGAAAAAACGGTTGCAATCTTTTTTCGTTTTGCTATAATAATTAGTAGTTATTTCATTATGGGCAGACATAGTACATCGGTAGTATATCAGCTTCCCAAGCTGAGGAGGCGGGTTCGATTCCCGTTGTCTGCTTAATAAAAGCTGTGAAGTGCTTATTTTGTGCATTTCACAGCTTTTTTGATACTAAAAGATCTCACATCCCTGTACTATTTTTTCCAGATCCTCCACAAGTCCCTCTTTTGACAACACCCGCTTTGCCTGCATACCGTAGTTTACTGCTGCCTGCACATTTTCCAGACGGTCATCAAAAAACAGACATTCTGATGGTTCTAATCTGTATTTTTCACAGAGTGCCTCATAAATTGCACGGTCCGGTTTTGCCTTGTGAATCATATAGGAAACGATCAGTCCATCAATATCATTCATGAAATCTGCATATTCTGTGTGTTTTTTAAATAATTCCTCTGAATAATTCGATAACAGATACACTTTATATCCCTGTTCTTTAAGTTTGTGCACAAGTTCCCAGACTTTCGGCCTTGCCACAGGCATATACTCTCCATGTCCGATAAACCAGCGGATCACTTTTTCATCCTTTGGATATTTTTTACAATAACGTTCAATGATCTCCTGCTGTGAAACTGTCCCAAGATCAAGCAGTCCCCACAATCCTTCCGGATCATCAAACATTTCCGTTCCAATACGCACTGCCTCTTCCTCTGTGAATCCGTAATCCATCAGCATATATTTCCACCGGTAAGAAAGCAGGACATCTCCCACATCAAATATGATATTTTTTACCTGTTTCATGATCATCCTCATTTTCTGTAATTTTCTCTTACTTATAAGTTATACCTGATTTCCCACAATTTTGTAATAACTTTTTGATGTAATTATAAAAACTGCCAGATAGATCAGACCAAATACCAGCACCGTACCGGCTAAGCACCATGCAAATAAAGTTCCATTATACAATGACACCAGAGCAAGCAGTTTTTTCAGCATCGGATATGCGGCTGCAAGATGGCATGCCGCCGTAGCAAGTGGCAGGAAAAATACCATACGCACCTGGGAACGGATCGTCGCTTTTACCTCTTCGTTGCTCATTCCGACTTTTTCCATAATGGCAAACCGTTCTTTATCCTCATAGCCCTCTGATATCTGTTTATAGTAAATAATAAGTACTGTGATCATTAAAAACATGCTTCCTAAAAACAGCCCCAGGAAAAGTAATCCGCCATTGCTCGTCTCATAATCAATATGTCCCTCTGCTCTCGATATTACATTGCAGTCCAATCGCATGGTCTTAGGATTCGTCTCATCATTCTGCCATTCACTGACACGCTCCCGCACAGCATTGGCGCAGGCGATTTTTTCTTCTCCTGTTCCGCTCATGTCAAAGTTCATCACATAAGTAAGATCCACAGTCCGCTCTTCCCCATATGCTTCTGTCTCCATAGCCGCAAGCTGCTTTCGCATATTCTCCAACGCGTTTTCGTCTTTTACGATAAGGATAACCGAACCACCCACAAATTCTGACACTGCATCTCTTATTGGAAATTTCATGGACTGTTCCACAGGATACTCTGTATTTCCCATTACGATCGTATCCTGCTCATATACAGAATCCATCATCACTGCCACACTTCCATCCGGTATATCCGGGATCGTTTCCTGCATATATTCCTCAAAGCCGTCTTTTGTCATAATCTCCAGTACATACATATTAGAAAAATCCATAGCAGATCGATCCAGTGCCGTAATTTTATTTCCGGTCATCGCCACCGCAGTTCCTACATAGCTTCCTTTCTGTTTTCCTGTGATAACTCTTCCATTCTCTTTTATCACACGCTCAATTTCATCTGCCATCCGGTTAAATGTCTGTGCATCCTGCTGTCCATCCGGATCATAAAATATCAGTTCAAGCTCTGCCGGATACTGTGTTTTCAACTCATCTTCGATTCCTGCATACATGCACACTGTCATCGAGATCACAACAAGTACCATTGTAGATAAAATACAGATATTGGCAAGTCCCACTGCATTCTGCTTCATCCGGTAGATCATGCCGGAAACCGTTGTAAAATGTCTGGTCTGATAATAATAACGTTTATTTTCCCGCAGCAATTTTAAAAATGCAATACTGCCGGCATTAAAAAGGAAATAGGTTCCGACAATAACTAACATAACCGCCACAAAAAACAGACTGACCGCTTTTACCGGATTATCCGTTGTAATCGCGATATAATAACCGGTTACAATACATAAAATTCCAAGAACCGCCTGAATGATTTTTGTTTTTGGTTCACGTTCTCCAGTGTTTCCGCTGTGAAGCAGTTCTACCGGATTCGAAAGCCGGATCTGCATCAGGTTATAAAGAAGGATACACACATAAATAGCACCAAACATCTCAGCGGTATGAAGGCATCCCCATCCTGAAATATAAAATGGAATCGCCGCCTCAAGACCGGTCAGCCGGTATAAAAACATGGTAAGTAATTTTTGGAATACGATTCCAGTTATCAGACCTCCGCCAACTGCGATCAAAAAGGAAAATACTGTTTCCCACGCCATAATTTTGGCAACGTGGATTTTTTCCATACCAAGAATATTATAAACTCCAAGTTCTTTTTTTCTGCGTTTCATAATGAAACTGTTCGTATAAAATAAAAAGATGCTGACAAACACACCGACAACGACCACACCAAAATATAGAACTATCTGGACACTGCTGCCCCCGCGCATTTTCGAAAGTCCATCATTTCCCTGGATCGCACACATCGTATAGAACATCATGGCTGACAGCATCCCAGCGATCACATACGGCAGATAAAACTGTCTGCTGTTTTTCAGATTGCTCCATGCAAGCCTCAGATAAAGTCTATTCATGACGCTCACCACCTGTCGTTAAAATGGTAAGTGTATCAGATATTTTCGCATAAAGTTCTTCGATACTCATATCTCCCCTGTACAACTGATGAAATACTTCCCCATCTTTAATAAACAGCACACGTTTCGCATGACTTGCCGCTTTGATGCTGTGTGTCACCATAAGGATCGTTTGTCCGTCCTCATTGATCTGATTAAACAATGACAGAATACTGTCTGTCGCTTTTGAATCAAGTGCCCCGGTCGGTTCATCCGCTAAGATCAGCTGCGGATCTGTGATAAGTGCACGTGCAACTGCCACGCGCTGTTTTTGCCCGCCGGAAATCTCATATGGATATTTTTCCAAAAGTTCTTCAATCCCAAGTTTTTTTGCAAGAGGGTATGCTTTCGGCTCCATCTGCTCCGGTTTTACTCCTGCAAGTACCAGTGGAAGCAGAATGTTATCTTTCAGGCAGAATTGATCTAATAAATTAAAATCCTGAAATACAAATCCAAGATGATCCCTTCTGAATGCAGAGATTTCTTTTTCGCGAAGCGTTACGATATTTTTTCCATTCAAAAGGACCTCTCCTGCAGTCGGTTTATCCAGTGCGGCAAGAATGTTAAGAAGTGTTGTTTTCCCTGATCCGGACTCTCCCATGATCGCCACATACTCTCCTTCTTCCACAGAAAAATTCATGGATTTCAATGCCTCTACCTGGTTTCCTCCAAACCGCGTAGTATATATTTTCTTTAAATTGTTTACCTCTAAAAGTGCCATTTCAGACTCCTCCCTGTCTTTTCTATGCTCAGATTGTTCCTGCAGTCATCATTATTTTTATCACAGCAGTCTTGTTTCATTTCCTTAAGGACTGTATCAAGTATAACAAAAGAGGGAAATGCAAGCTATCGAATCAGCTTACATTTCCCTGCTGTATCTTACATTATCGTAAGATTGCATTTTCTGTTATATGATACTGCTTTATTTTTTGAAATAATAGTTTTAACCGATTTTTACGACTGTCCCAACACCCTCTTTTGATGTGATCGCAAATGTATGTCCCAGTTTTTTCAAAATACGACTGCACAGATACAGACCGATTCCGCTCGAATGCTGCCCTTCATGTCCATTACATCCGGTATATCCCATCTCACAGATACGGGGCAGATCTTCTGCACGGATTCCGATTCCGGCATCTTCGATGACAAGGCAAACCGAACTTGTACTGCCGTTTCCCATTTCTGTCTTTTTTGCATGGGCGATTTCAGGCAAAGGCACCGACATGGTTCCATCTCCATCTTCCAGATAAATCTTAATGCTTCCTGTCTTTGTGTATTTAACTGCATTTGATATTACCTGTTCTATAACAAATGAAAGCCATTTTTTATCCGTAACTACGCTTGTTTCAACCGGTTCATAACATAGACTGATTTTTTTTGCAATAAACTGTCTTGCATATTTTTTTACAGCCCCCCGTATGATCTCATCCAGATCGGTCTCTTCAAATACAAAATCCGTTGTTTCTGAATCGAGACGCTGATACTGCAATGCCATTTCCACATACTGTTCAATATCAAACAGTTCGGAAAGTTCCTCTGTCATCTTTCCATCTTCATTTTTATTCTGAAGCAGAAGACGCAGCGCAGCGATCGGCGTCTTGACCTGATGCACCCACATGGCATAATATTCCTGCATATCTTTCTGTCTGGCAGCCGCCTGACTCTGCAGTCCCGTATATTCATCTGCCAGTATCCGAAGCAGCTTCTGATACTCATTTCCCAGCAGATCTGCAGTTTCCGGCATTCCATCTGTGGAAAGCATGATGCTATGTTCCAATTCTTTTATTTTCTGATAATGCCTGTAATACCTTGCTGCATCAAAGACCAGAAGGATCAGCAATAAAAATAACGAGATAAATATCCCATAGAGGATCTCTGCAAATGCTATTTCATTGAGCATCATCGTTGCGATCATGATCACTTCACACACAATGACAATGCACAGCCAGCCAATACTTCTTTTTATATAAGCAATAATACCTCTCATCCGATCTGATACCCGATTCCTTTTCTCGTTACAATAAAATCATAAAGTCCAACAGATTCTAACTTTTTCCGTAACCGGTTGACATTAACAGAAAGTGTATTTTCATCCACAAAACTGTCACTCTCCCACAATTTTACCATCAGAGTATCTCTTGAAACGACTTTCTGCTTATTTTCCATAAGTACCTGTAAAATCTTAAATTCATTTTTGGTCAATTCTATTTTTTTCTGTTCATAAAACAATGCTGCCTCTGTCAGATTCAGCATAGCTCCCTTATGCTCTAAAACAGCACTCTGCCCGGTAAAATCATAAGTTCTCCGAAGCATCGCCTGCACCTTTGCCGTCAACACTTCAAGGTCAAATGGTTTTGCAATAAAATCATCTCCACCCATACTGACCGCCATCACAATATTCATATTATCCGATGCGGACGATAAAAAAATAACAGGTACTTTTGAAACTTTACGGATCTCACTGCACCAGTGATAGCCATTAAAAAAAGGAAGTTTGATATCCATCAGAACAAGCTGTGGATCAAATACCGCAAATGTGCCGGTCACATTTGAAAAATCTTCGGCACAGCATACTTCATAATTCCAGCTTTCCAGATGGGTCTTTACACTTCGTGCTATACTTTCATCATCTTCTACGATCAAAATCCGATACATATTTTTTACCACAGTTCTGCCAGTTCATAAATGAGTTTTTCTGTTTTCTCCCAGCCAAGGCAAGGATCTGTAATTGACTTTCCATAGCAGTGTCCTCCGACTTTCTGATTTCCATCCTCTATATAACTCTCGATCATAAGTCCCTTGACAAGTTTATGAATATCAGCAGACATCTTACAACTGTGCAGTACATCCTTACTGATTCTGATCTGCTCCTCAAATTTCTTGCCGGAATTAGAATGGTTGGCATCAACAATCACTGCCGGATTGGCAAGCGGATTGCTGGATGAGTTTGCATCCTCATAATGCTCTAACAGGTTCTGCAGATCTTCATAATGATAATTCGGGATATTTCTTCCAAATTTATCTACATAACCTCTTAAAATAGCATGTGTATATGGATTGCCCTGCGTTTTTACCTCCCAGCCACGGTATAAGAATGTATGGCTGTTCTGTGCCGCAATGATGGAATTCATCATAACAGCAATATCACCGCCTGTCGGATTCTTCATACCTACCGGTATCCCCACACCACTTGCTGTCAGTCTGTGCTGCTGGTTTTCCACAGAACGTGCACCTACTGCTACATAAGAAAGCAGATCTGATAAATATCTGTGATTTTCCGGATATAACATCTCATCCGCACAGGTAAATCCTGTCTCCTCCACTGCACGTTTATGCATCTGGCGGATGGCTATGATTCCTTTTAACATATCAGTCTCTTTCTCCGGATCCGGCTGATGCAGCATACCTTTATAACCGATTCCAATTGTTCTTGGTTTATTGGTATAAATACGCGGAATCATAAAAATCTTATCAGCAACTTTGTCCTGCACTTTACGAAGTCTTGATATATAATCAATTACCGCATCCTCATTGTCTGCGGAGCACGGTCCGATCACCAGAATCAATTTATCTTCTTTTCCCTCAAATATTGCGCGGATCTCATCATCACGCTCTGCTTTCGTAGCAACGACCTGTGCACTTACCGGATACTCTTCCTTCAGCTCTGCCGGTGTCGGAAGTTTCCGTAAGAACTCCATTTCCATTTCCATATTATCCTCCGTTTCTGCGCCTTCTCTATCTTCTTTTATGTCACTGTTATCCTCACAGGACTTCTTTGTTATCTGCGCACTGCTTTTTTCACATTAGTTTTGCCCGTAAAACTTGCAATCTGTTTTTCATGCCGCTTTTTCTTTTTCGCTTTAAAGCATTGCAGTATGAAGTTCCTTTAAATAATACTGTGTTCTCTCTGATCTGTCAATCCCTTTTAGGGATTTTCATGAGCTGCCCGGAGGGCTTTTTAATTCATAGGACATAATTTCCTATGAATTAAAAAGGGCAGGTATCTCATTAAAATACCTGCCTGAAAATAAATATCTATATCTTAGTAAAATACATGATTTCCGATCACAACACCAGCGCGTCCGGAACTTGCTCTTGAAAAACAGGTTGCACCGCCTGTATTATCGGAACCACCTAATGCCTGCTGTGCTGCCTGTACGCAGCTGCTCTTTGGTCCGTTTGCTGCAATGCTTGCAACCATTCCCTGCCCTGCTGGTGGGAACTGTCCGCTCTGGTAAATAACACCGGAAATACTTGATGGATATGCACCTGAACGAAGTCTGTTCATAACAACTGCTCCAACTGCAAGCTGTCCCTCGTAAAGTTCGTTACCTGCTTCACACTGGATCAGTGCTGCAAGAAGTGTTACATCATCATAAGATGCTGAAACTGAAGCATTCTGCACAGTAGTTGTCTCTTTTGTCTGTGCTGCTTTTGCTGCTGCCTCTTCCTCAGCTTTCTTTGCTAATGCCGCCTTTTCTTCTTCTATCGTAACTGCCTCACCGAGTGCAAGTTCTGTGGTAACATAATCCGCACTGACATATGCAGTCTGTCCTTTATATTTAACAGCAACCCATCCATCCTCTGTCTCAGCGTCTGTATCAACTGTCAATGTTGTTCCCTCTGAAACAGCAGTGATAACAGATGCATCCTCCGATGCAGCATTTCTGACACGAAGTCCATTCGTATTAACCTGTGCCTCTGTCTCAACGTTTTCCTGTGCATAGGCAAGTGCATCCTCGCCGGATACACAATAATCGTTGTTTACATATCCATCAACATCGCCGGATACGACATGGATCCATGTATCTCCATTCTCAACGACATCTGCCACATCACCTTTATATAATTTACCGATAATCTCTGCATCCGCATCCCCAGATGCTCTGACATATAAAAATTCATCAACATCTGCCATCAGACGATTCTGCCACTCGGCATTTTCGGTATTCTGAATATTTTCTGTATCTTCTATATTTTCCGTCTCTTTTGTATTTTCTATATCTTTTGTATTTTCTACATCCACTGTATTCTCAGTGTCTGTTTCACTATCCACATCTGCATTCTGCACATCTTCTACGGCATCAGCTTCCTGCGTCGTTTCATCTTCCTTAGAATCAGCCTGCGCAGATTCCTCTACGGATACTGTTTCTTCCTGTACTGCTGATGTTTCTTCTGTATCTTCTGCTACCTGCGCTTCCTCATCTGCCGAAGCAACAAGTATCGTCTGGGAGTTCTCAACTCCTGCTGCTGCCATCTCTACTGCATCTGTACTTACCTGATTTAACTGTGCAACAACACCTGCTGTCCCATCTGTAGCTAAGTCCGTCCTTGTGTCTGCTACAACCGATACTGCTTCTGCTGAAACTGTACTGGCTGCATCTGCAATCGCGCACATCACTACCATAGAACCGGCAAGCATGATTCCGCTGATTGCTCTTTTTCTTAAATTCATAGAAAACCTCCATCAGTGTTTACCATCTTATGTAAATAGTATTACACCTTTGTTTCGTTTTATTCATCTTTGTTACAATTATTACGGATTTATTACAATGGGGATTATAGCAAAGCAATACTAAAATGTCAAGTGTTTGACATTTTCTTCCTTTTTTAAGAAAAAACCTCCTCTATAACATCACGGATTACTGTCACGGACTCAGCATCCTGATCACTTTCCTGTTTTTCCTTTTCTAATGTATTTTGTGCCCTGCTTTCTATTTGCTTTTCTGCCTGTTTCTCTGTTTGTTTCACACATCTATCATTTTCTATCTGCTGCAGTTTTTTTTCGATTTCTTCGTTCATCAAAAAGCTTTTCCGCTCCACTTTTTTTATCCTGTGTAATACATAAATCAGCAGGATCAGCATCAGTATACCGCTTCCTATATAAAGCCATTCTGCATATTCTGCTATAAAGATTCCTATCTGTTCCATGTATACCACCTCTCTTTTCCGGACTTATCGATAGATCATACTGTCCTTTTTCTTATTAATTATAGAAAGAACAAGTCCGTTTGAAAAGGTCTTCTGACTGTTTTTTGACCGCAACTTTTGACATTTTCGGTCATTTACCCGCCTGCTTTTTATGCCCCTTTTGTCTGCTGTTTTCTATTTTATAAGTCTTTTCTTGACTTTTACGCATAAGGGTATTATAAATAGGGAAGTGCAAAATGTTACAGGAAAGGGATTATTCTATGAAAAAAATCGTAATGACCGGGGGCGGTACCGCAGGGCATGTCACACCAAACATCGCATTAATGCCAGCCTTGCGAAATGAAGGTTTTGAAATTTCTTATATAGGTTCATATGAAGGGATTGAAAAACGGCTGATTGAGGAACAGGGTGTTCCTTACTATGGCATTTCTTCTGGAAAATTAAGACGCTATTTTGATCCTAAGAATTTTTCAGATCCATTTAAAGTATTAAAAGGGTATACACAGTCGATCCGGCTTTTAAAGAAGATAAAACCAGATGTAGTTTTTTCCAAAGGCGGATTTGTCTCTGTTCCGGTAGTTTTAGCAGCAAAACACTGTAAAGTTCCTGCAATTATACATGAGTCAGATCTGACTCCGGGACTTGCAAATAAACTTGCTATTCCAAGCGCAACAAAAGTTTGCTGTAATTTTCCTGAAACACTTTCTTATCTTCCGAAAGAAAAAGCTGTACTGACCGGTTCCCCAATCCGTCAGGAGCTTTTAACAGGCGATGCTGAGCATGCTTTTTCACTCTGTCATTTTAAAGATCACAGTAAACAGACAATACTCATCGTTGGCGGAAGCTCAGGCTCCCGTATAATAAATACAGCGATCCGTGGTCTGCTTCCTGAACTTCTGAAAAATTACAATGTTATTCATCTCTGTGGAAAAGACAATCTGGATGAAACATTAACCGAAACGACCGGATATGCACAGTTTGAATACGCAAACAAAGAGCTTTCCGATATGTTTGCTCTTGCAGATCTTGTTATTTCCCGTGCAGGTGCAAATGCAATCTGCGAACTTCTGGCACTGCGCAAACCAAATATTTTAATTCCTCTTTCTGCCGCTGCCAGCCGTGGAGATCAGATTCTGAATGCAAATTCATTTCGTTCCCAGGGATTTAGTTATGTGTTAGAGGAAGAAGATCTGTCAAATACGACACTTCTTGAAGCAATTGAACATGTTTTCCAGAAAAAGGAAGAATATATTAAGGCAATGGAAAACAGCAACAGCCGTAATTCCATTGATACGATCATCGGATTGATCTTAGACGCATCTAAAAAATAATTTCTGATATAAGAGGAACGGATATGTACTTTATAATATCTGTTCCTCTTTCATTTTGTGATTATAAGCTAGAAAGCTGCTTTTCCGGCAACATTCCCTACATCTTCAGAGAATCTCTGATCTCTGCCATTTCTTCTGGTGTAAACTCCTCATGATCCCAGATCAGAATATCATTATTTTTTGCATTTTTATAACGTGGGATCAGATGCATATGAAAATGAAATACCGTCTGTCCCGCAATTTCATGATTATTTTGTACAATATTAAATCCATCACACTTTAAAACGTCCGTCATATGTTTTGCAAGTTTCTTCGCAAGCTGCATTGCATGTCCTGCTGTCTTTTCATCGATCTCATAAATATCTGCATAATGTTCCTTTGGCAGGATCAATGCATGTCCTTTTGATGCCGGACTCGCATCCAGAATCACTTTGAATTCATCATCCTCATAAATCGTATTGGATGGAATTTCTCCTCCAATAATTTTACAGAAAATACAATTTTCGTCTCTCATATTATCCTCCATTTTCTGTGCATTTGCACTCCTTTTTATTTGCGCAATCGACATATTTACTACAACATCCTGCAGATTTTCTATATCAATGTGTAAACTTAAACATGGTATCTAACATACGCAGAATCTTAAAATTTCCTTTTGCCGTCATTTCTCCTGTCATGAATGCCCTCTGAAATGTCATCCTTCCATCTACGATACCATCCATAACTTCCGGTTTTAATTTCGCATAGACATCAATATTTTCTTCCTGTCCATAGTGAATTGTAAGTTCACCTTCATTTACTTCTAAAAACAATGGCTTTTTTCTGCCTTCTATGATAAACAGGTATCGTGCCTTAAATTCAGGCTGCGGTGCAAACTGTTCACGGAATGTCTCAATATAAGCCTCTTCATCTTCTTTTTCTGACTTTCCAAGCATCCCCTTAAACATTGTTGCAAGTTCTTCGATATCTTCCTTCTGCTTTTTCACATACGTATCATCTGACACATACTTTGACAACTGCTCGCTCTCCTGTGGTGTAAGTTCTAACTGCGGAGTTCTTAATATTGTCTGCTTTACCGCCTGATTGCTGGTCGGAAGACATTTTACTTTCTGTGAAATCGTCCGGTAAAGATTCTCCGCCTTCTTCTCTATTAAAACGGTATAATCTTTATTCATCTCAAAACTGACCAGATCCTCAACGTAACCACAAAGTCCCGGACATGGCTGACCACCTAAGATCTCCCAGGCACTCTCTAATGTCAGTTCACCTTCCCGTTCTCCATATGTCGTAGACATAACAATTGGCTGCATATAGGTTGTTTTTATCTTTTCCTTATCGCCATACAGCCAGCAGGCATCCAAAAACTGCTGCATATAGCCACCTATTCCAAGCCACTCAACAGTTGTTGCAAGAATGATACCATCGGCATCTTTCATCGTCTGCGGAAGCGTGGCAATCTCGTTTTTATGCTCATAGATATTAATACGCTCCACCGTCACGCGAAGTTCCTGCAATACTTCTTCCATTTTATTCAACACATATAATGTAGGATCATCTAACAATCCCCGTCCACCATAATAAATGTTTACTTTCATATTCTACCTCTTCCTGCATGTTCACCAAATACTGTTTTCAGTATATAAACTTTTATTCTTATAATCAACAATTTTCCACTTTTTTGTGGTATAAAATCATTGCCGCAAGAAATCCGGTAAGGATTCCACCTACATGACACCAGTTATCAATTCCAATTGTGGAAAAACCATAATACAAACTTAACGCTGCCATAAGCATCATCCCTTTTACTGTTAAACCTTCAAATCTGCCCCGGTGTCTTATCACTACCCAGATCAGACCGCCAATCATTCCAAACACTGCACCTGATGCGCCTGCAGATACAGCATAATCTCCACTATACAGCATCATAAAATAGGACAATATTCCTCCACCTATTCCTGACAGCATATATATTACAAGCATCTTTAAATGGCCGACTGCCCTCTCAAGTCTCGATCCAACACAGCAGAATATTACCATATTATTTACCAGGTGCGGCAATCCGAAATGGATAAACATCGCCGTAATGATCCGCCACCACTGATGATTGACCTGTAGGAATTCCGGATACATCCCACCATGTGATGCAATATAAAACGGATCCTGCGTATCTCCCAAAATTTCCAATATCAAATATACGATCACATTTATGGCAGCAATCGCTATTGTCGTATAGGAAAGTTTCTTCCATTCAAAACCGGTATTTATATTTCGGGTAACTTTAGAATCAACCCTGCAATTCTCCAATGCACTTTTGAGTCCCCAGAAATCTCCCGGCTGATTTTCATAAATTATCAGTCCCCCCTGCTTCGTCTCATACCCCCATACATTCTTTTGTACACTGCATAACTGATGCATCATATCCGTATTTCTTCCAGCCAGCAGTGTAAGCAGTTCCACATGATAAACCGGATAACCTTCCGGGAAATCTGCAAGCCTTCCCTGCGGATGATAAAAAAGATCCATAACTCGTTCCTGCATTACCTGATGCTGTTCTATGGTCAAAGTTTTTGTATCGTCTAATGATATCATCATCACAACATGAAATCCCTGCTGATAATATTTATAAAATACTCCGACATTCTCCGGCTGCACCGTACAAAATCGATAACCTTGTGCAAGTATCACCTGTTCTATCTCTCTGTTCATATATTTGCCCTCTGATTTGATTATAACGTGTTTGTTGTGCAGGATTTCTGCACATAATATGAACTCGTCAAAGTTCATTATAACGTAGCAAAATAAGATTGCAAATATGTATGCCTCTTTATTTTCTTAAATAAATCTAAACTTCTCATCCGCAAACATAACTGTTTCCTGCGTCTGAAGACTCATTTTTACCCTGCAATTCAACAACTCCCCACCTACCATGGTTCCATTGGAAGAATTCAGATCTTCTATAAAGTAAACCTCCCCTTTCCTGGTAATCCTCGCATGATGTCTGCTTACGGTTCCACTTGGTATCACACCGTCACAATCCGGTTCACTTCCTATAATATATGGAGTATGATCTATTGAAAGCTCACTGCACGCACCATTTCCCTCATATTTTAATATTCCATATTCCTTTTGGGGAAGATTAGAAAGTAAAACGGTTGGATTCTGCTGATGTACGGCAATCTCTGGTTCCGGTTCAAACACAAAAGGTTCCAATTTTTTTTCCTGTTTTTTCACCCCGCGTAATAAATCTCGCATTTTTTCAACCATATTCTGTTTTTTTCCGCTCCATAAATGCCTAAACCCTGTTTTTTTATTTTCTAAAGGTAATGTTCCTTCTTCCTGTTCCTCTTCCTGCCACATTGTATCCGGAATCTTTTCCGGTACATCCTCTAAATATTCGGACTTCCTTAATATCCTTTTTATTTCTGCAATACAGTACCCTTCCATTCTGGTATATTCAAATAGCTCATACGCCATTTGAACCCCATCTGCACTTTTATGATCTAATTTTGCCAGAAGATACTCTAACAGCTCATGAAACGATTTTCCTATATCTTTTTCATTCCCAAAGTAACAGCAAAAGCTGATATTTCCAGTCTGATTATCGAAAAAAATACATTCCGGTCGCAGTAACAATATATCAGGGGATATTAACAACCCATCGAGTATCTCCGACATTGTAACAACAGATTCACATATTTTCATAAAAATATCATGACCAATATCTGATAATTCTGCCAACATGTCTACCGCCTGTTTTCCAGTTATGTCATACCATAGCTGTAACTGCCCATTTTTACTATTACATTCTGGTAATATCAGACCTTTGGGTGTATTTCTCCAGAGCATTTCTTTTTCCCATTGTTCTCCTTCCAATGCCGGCATTAAAACCATATGGCTGGAATGAATATTTCTATAGTAGCTAATCTGAATACTCAAAATAATCCTTTCACCCTTTCTATCTCATAAAATAACTTTAGTGCATTTAAAGTTTCCTCCTTTATCACATCTTCCGCAAGTGTTCTTGTCTCACCATACAGTTGCAATCCCAGTTTCATGACGATCAAAAATAACAGCATCGCCATTGACATAATGATTGCAGCCTCAATAGTAATAGATGCTTCTTCCCATTCTTTCATCCCATTACCATCACGAACAGATAACCCACCAGCAAAAAAGGTGCAAAAGGAATCCTGTACGTTCGTCCTTTCTTTTTGAATACCGATAAAAATAATGACGTTATTCCTATTAAAAATAAGCCGGCAAAAAATACCTCCATATTTTTTTCAAATCCAAGGAATATACCACTAACGACCAGGATCATTCCATCTGCAAATCCAACACCCCCACCTAACAGAAAACCCCAAAATAAGATCATAACTCCAATTCCCATGCCAAACAAAATCTCTACTATATCTAACTTCATGCTATACAAATGAAGTAAAAGCCCTATAATGCCTCCTGTCAGTAAAAAATATGTATTTATTTTTCTTTTTTTATAATCCTGGTATGCAGATATTGAAAAAATACCCAGCATTAATGTATTTTGTAGCATTTTCCCCTACCTCTCCTGTTTTCTAATTTATGCATCTACTGCATTGTTTCCTGTTTCCCACTTCCGATAAACGTATCATATAAATCGTGCGCTTAATTCCACTGCAATTTAGATCATAATGAAATCTGTTTCCCTGATCGGTAATAAACACGGTGTCCTGTTTTTGTTTTTCCGCACATATTTCACATTCGCGGTACTTTTCTCCATATTTATTCCGTTTTTTCTCTAATTCTGTACAACTAACAGAAGATACTGACAATGCTAAATATGTACACTCTCTTGATGTATGATAAACACTCCCTCTTTCTGCCACATACACCCATACTTCCTGATCAGCACTATTTCCCGTCCACCCGGTCCATTTACGGCATACTGCATGCTGGCTGATTTTAAGTTGTGATTTTCCAGACATCCACACTGGTATTTTTATACGATAAGATGCTACCAGATTTATCTGATCTCCTGTAAATTTTGACTTCGCCAGACTAATACCTGCCGCTTTATTAACTACATAGTGGTTAATATTATCATTTTCTTTTATATTTTTCTTAAAAAGAACATTTGCGGCAGCAATGCCAATCTTTGCCGCATCTTCTTCATTTTCAAGAACAGCCAGTACTGCCATCCTGCGCCCGGTAACATCTAATGCCTTCTGGACTTCCATCTGTACCTGCATAACCCGGAAAAACATTAAAATCATCACAAAAAACAATGTCATAACCGGCAGTATCACAGCCGCCTCTAACGTAAATGAGCCTTCCAGCCAGGAACATGGCGGTGTCTCCTGACAGCGGCAGGCCTCCGCCTGATGAGAAAGAATATTATCATTTTCCGGGAGAGATCTTTTTTTGTATATTGTATTTTTTATATTCTCTTTCTCAGTAAGAAACACCGCCACATCCCCTCCTTATTCATTGCTATATGACATTTTCTGGTGCTTAACAAAAGTATATCTGCCTAATTTCTGCCCTCCATGCGAATTGCTTTTTGCAAACAAAGGCTCCGCTTCAAATCGCATCTCACAGGTCATGTTCCCTATCATATGATCCATTCTGGCGTTTTTACTATTCTCTTCCTTTTGTATGGCAAATTCCATGATATCCATCATACGGTATGCTATTTTCTTTTCTTTCACTGCAAATAACAATTGCTTTACATAGCCCTGATAATTCAGTCCATCTTTACATTCTTTGGCTTTTCCCCCATCAGTCACGAGTTCTCCAATCTTTTTTATATCAACATTCCATTCTGATGAACTTTTCATCAGTGCAATTTTCCCGCCAGAGAGAAGTGTGCGCAGATCAAGTATACTTTCTACATATGCCCACGCAGCCACGACACCGATCTGTACAATCTTAACGATCACCGGATTACCGGAAAAACCGGCAAGTGATGTTGCAATAATTAACGTCTGATTTAATTTTTCTCTGTCTGCTATAATGTGAGCAACGTTTGCGGCTTCCCTCATAAGCATCAGACGTTCCACTGACGACTCTAAGTTTTGTCTGTCTGTTTCTTTCCCACACAGAATATACTCCATTTCATATGCCAGATCTCCCTTCCCCGGCTCTGTATAACTTGAAAAATACTTTTCAATATACTCCAACACCATAACACGGTCAAAAACATTAAGTTTTTCTGTCTTTTTTGCGTGATACGTTCCGGTTTCACACTGCCTTTTCGAAACTGTATCTTTTAGTTCAACCGCATTTGATGACACTGATGACATATCCGGTATCGTCATGCCAAGAACAGCATTCTGCTTTAATTGCAAAACGACCTGAATAGGACTTTCTGCTTTCTCTTTTTCTGCATCCTGTACCTGATCTTCATTCGCTTTATCCTGTACAATGTTATCTTCTTCCTTCTCCTTTTTTGCATTTACGATTGCCTGATCCGCATCTTCCACACTGTAATCTGTTTTTCCATTCTCCTGTGCCTGTTGTCCATCCTGATACTGCTGATACATTTTCTTTGCAATGTCTTCAGGCAGATGTTGCTTCATGTATGCTGCCGCCTGACGCAGCATCCCTGTTCCTTCATTATCTGTTGCCAACATATATTCCATCAGCGCAGCCTCACATAACTTTGTCCGAAACATGCTGTTTTCTCCGGATTTTGACAAATTTCCAGCAACATATTCCATTACACGTGAACTCACTTTATGTTCCTCAAACTGCTCTGATCCATATGCACCATCCAGATACAGCAGATGATATTTATTCCACAACACAGGCTGATATTCTGCTGCAACACAATCCATCCCTGTTTCTGCCGCGAGAGTGTCCATCATCTTTAATCCTGATACCCTCGCCCCCTCTAATAGTGCAAGCAGAAACGATAAGATCAGCAGCAGACTTAAAGCAGAAAATATTGTCAGACTTCCTTCTGCCTCTGTTTTCATAATATCTTATTACTTTCCGTTGTGATCCTAGTAAGAATTTTGTTATTTAAAATCGTAATCTTATTCTTGAACACAACTACAAGTCCGATCAGTATAACCAGTATCAACACGATCTCGATAATAGCTACTCCCTCTTCTTCCCTGAAAAAATCTTTAAGTCCCTTCATAAAAACCTCCATTTCTGCGCTGTACTTTGCGCGATCCAAGTTTATGTGCAAACACGAATCTATTTGCAGGAATCATAATTCCATAGAATGATAATTCTATAGAGTCATAATTCTATAGAATGCATAGCTGGAAATGCCAGTATCAACATAACTGCACCAAGCATCAGAATCATTGGAAACAACATTTTTGTCCCCGCTTCCTCTCCCAGCTTGCGTGCCATACTTTTTCGTTCTTCAAATGCCTCTTCTGCTTCCTGCTCTAAAAGGTTTGTCAATCCTCTGCTCCCTTTTCTTAAATTCTGTGCCAGAAGATTACCAAATTTGCGATAGCGGTATCCTCCACACCTCTCTCCAAAACGCTCATACGCACGTTCCTCCCCCATTCCATTTTTTATTTCATATACCGTTTTTTGCATTTCCTCATAGATTTCTTTTTTATAAATTGCTTTTTTATGCCGCTCATTAAAATAATTCGTTGTTAGTCTGTTCCATGCAGAAGAAACAGTCATTCCTGCCCCCAACAGAAGCGCCAGATTGCTTACCATATCCGCATACTGTAATTCCAGTACTGCTTTCCGTTTCTTTTCTTTTTCTCTTTCACGCGACTGATCTACAAATGGAAGAAGAATTACAATCACGATTCCAAGAAAAAGGATTTTTTCCGGCAAATACTCTTTTTTCGTGCTCCAGACCAGTTTTTTCCCATCAATCTGATTTGGGAGTTTCAGTATATTTTCTGTGCTCTCTGTCTGTCTTTGCAGATAGTGTTCAATTTCCTGAAGCATTTTCTGTTCTTCATTAAGAGCCTTTGGCATTACCCGGAAATACCGTTCACTAAAGCACTCCGAAGATTCACACTTTAACGTCACTTCAGCTTTTACCAAAATTCCCTCATCTGGTATATTTTCTGCAACCACCACGCCCTCATCATCAACTACATCATACGGTTCAAATATCCATTCTGCACTTACCTTTCCTTCCTGATAACTTCTTTGAATTTGTACTTTTTCCTGCACTTTGTCACTATTTTTTGCAAATTCTTCATCAATCTCCTGCTGCGCAGCCTCTAACATTCTCTGCTCATCCTGCTTTGAAAGTATCTGTTCCGGAACCACTACATGATAGGAATACTCTTCTAACACATCTTCTACATCAAGGGTCATTTCTTCCTCATAATCACCTTCTCCATATGCCGGACGCACAAATTCTGGTTTTACATCACTATTTTCATCCATTACCTCTGAAAGATGCACAAAAATCGCCAGGACAGATACCAAAATCATCACCCCTGCTGCACGGCTTGTCTTAGGCGATGCTCTTTTTCCCCCTATAATTGCCACAAAAACTGCTGCACACAAGACTCCAATATACAAAACCATTCTTTTCTCCTTATACTTTAATATCTGAAATTCGTCTGTTTATTGCCATTGCCCCTGCAAAAATCAATAATGCTGCACTCATGACAAATACCCCTGACAGATTTCCATATAAAGGATCGATAAATTCTTTCGATGCAAGGTTCAGATATGTAAGAATGAGAAATGGCATTACGCTCATAATCTTTCCTTCCAGTTTTTTCCCGGCAATAACTGTGTCCACTTCCCTCTCCACTTCTATTTTAGCTGAGATCCGCATTGCAGTCGTCCTTATAATTCCTGCAAAATCTCCTCCACTTCTTTTCGCAAAACCAAAAATCTCTGCAAAACTTTCAATTTCTTCCACCCCGCTCCGCGTTGCCAGATCATGTAAAATTTCTTCCACATTCCGGTTCAATTTAATTTCTGTATTCATCCGGATCAATTCCTGTGTGATCATTGCCTCTTTTCCATACAGCCCCATAACTTCCCGCTCTGCTTCTTTCCATGCATTCTCAATGGAATATCCTGCAAGCAGTGCTGCTGCAACAGACTGAATTGCATCCCGAAATTCTATCATTAATTTTTTTGCGCGTTCATCTTTTTTCTTTTTTTTGTAATATGAAACGATCAGATAATTTACAGGTATGACTAACACCATGCCATACCATGAACGGTAAAACAGCCATGAAATTGCTGCTGTTAATATTATTCCCGCTACAACACACCCCAGTCGTTCCCACAGATTGCACTGGTATTTACGATAATCCATTTATTCCCCCGTATCTGTAAGCGTAATTCCTGCCCTTTTACATTTTTCCTGGTTAAATAGTGTTCCCATCTGCTGTAATTTTCCACAAGCCATTTCCACATCCGGTGATTTTTCCACATAACGATACAGGTCTTTCAACACAATCTCCCCATCCTGCATGCCGATTACTTCTGTAATTGCCAGCACTTTACGGCTTTTATCTCTCATTCTTCCAAGATGGACCAGAATATCTAACCCTGATGCAATCTGACTTCGTATCGCAGCAAGTGGCAGCTCCATTCCCATCAGCACCATTGTTTCGAGCCGACTCAACATATCCCTGCATGAATTTGCGTGCCCTGTTGATAAACTTCCATCATGCCCGGTATTCATTGCCTGCAGCATATCAAGTGCCTCTTCTCCCCGGCATTCACCAACCACAATTCTCTCGGGACGCATTCGAAGAGCCGTCCTTATCAGATCCCGTATAGTAATGGGCTTAACCCCGTCAAACATCTGATTTCTTGTCTCAAGTCTTACCAGATTGGGTTTATCAACAAGCCGGAGTTCTGCAGAATCTTCAATTGTGATGATTCTTTCTTCCCGCGGAATATACTGTGACAGTGCATTTAAAAATGTCGTTTTCCCAGAACCTGTCCCTCCTGATATAAATATGTTATATCCTGCTGCCACAAGCACCTTTAAAAATGCTGCCGCTTCCTCTGTAATCGACCCTATCCGTATCAGATCCTCCATCAGAATAGGCGTTTTGGGAAATTTCCGGATAGATACAGCGGCGCCATCTATGGAAATTGGTGAAAGAACAATATTTACACGTGATCCGTCCGCTAATCTTGTATCCACGATCGGAGATGCCTCATTTACCATACGATTACTGTTTCCCGCCATCTGTTGTATCACATCACTCAATTTTTGTTCGGAAGAAAAATGTGTCTGTGCCTGAAACAATTTTCCTTTTTTTTCATAAAAAATATGTGATGCTCCATTGATCATAATCTCCGTTACATCTGCGTCCTCTAATAATTCCTGGATTGCATCATACTTTCTCAAAGAATTAAATAGTAAATGTTCTAATTGCTCCCTTTCTTTCAATGTCAGCAGGTTATTTTGGGAATATTCCTCCACTTCTGTTTCAATAAACCGGTAAATCTCTTCATCATTTTGCTCTCTGGACAAGTCCAGCGCAGCCATGATATCTGACCTCAGTTTTTCAAATATCTCTTCACTCCACCTATATTTCTCCATAAACATCCCCTGCCAGATATTCTCTTATATAGTCACCAAATTCACTCCATATAAGCTGTTCCAACATATTTCCACCACCACGGATTCCCTTCGCAGTAAAAGGAAGATTTACAAATTGCAATCTTTTGAACAGTTCTCCTTTCTTTGCCAGTTCCAGGTAATGAACAAATTCTTCTTTCTGACACTCATAGAAATACCCTTCTTTTACCGGACAATAAATGCTGCTGCAATGTTCCAGAAAAACTGCAATGGAATAAACCCCGGTTCCAAGATCAAACACAACCGTATCAAACTCCGTGTTCTCTTCCAAATATTCCAACAACTGCAGGTAATCGTTCATCTGAAACTCCCCAAGCTGTTCCGGATTACGAAATGGTGCAACATATGAAAAATCTCCCATTTCATATACATTCCGCAAAAACTGTCCAGATTCTATTATCCCTTTTCTCAGTCGAAGAACCAAATCCCCCATATCGTATTCTGCCTGACTGTCAAACAGCTTTAAAAATCCGGTACTCTGCATCAGATTGATATACAATACTCTCCTTTGTTTTGCCAGTATAGAAGACAGTACCATAGAAAACGGCATCTGCATTTCATGACGGATAGGAGAATATACTCCTATGATCTCCAATTTGCCAAACCTGTCTGTAAATATCTCCTTTCCTGTTTTTTTTCCTCCTGTCACTGCCATTATTTCATGAAGAATCATCTCCATCGGCTGATATTTAAAAATAACAGTCCGCTTTTTTCCCGGCTGCAGATAAGTATTATCCTCTGCCAACTGTTTCGGCATATTTTCTGACAGAATCAGTATCGCCATTTCCAAAAGCTCTGCCTGTTCTCCCAGTTCCAAAAAGCCACTTCCAAGTATGACCAGATCATATTTTTCACTCTTTATCTTCTGTAAAAACAGTTCCGGCTCCCGAAATAAATGAACCGTAAATTCTTTTGCCTTATGTTCCATCAGATATGTAGCAAATCTTTCCCCATACGTTTCATTCGTATCACAGAATGCCACATCAAGTTTATGCAATAGCCCACCCCCAGACCACGATAAAATATCCAATTAAAATTGCTGTTGAAAAATGCATGAATGTCTTTGTTCCAATTGCATAACCAACCGTTAATTTTTTATAAACGATCTTTCCTGCTCCTATGACAGCCCCTACCACAAACGCTGCAGGTATCAGATAACAAAGCTGTGTCAGTGTCAGAAAACCTCCTGCAATGGAAAATAACTTGATATCGCCTGCCCCCATTATGTGCAGACTAAATAAAAGAAATAATAAGATAACCGGAATAGAAATATTCATCAGAAAATGAACTGCACCTGCACTTCCTTCCCCCAGCAGTCGAAATGCAAGTCCCCAAATTAATCCGGAAACAATCAGCCGGTTACTGATCCTGCCGTTTCCGAAATCCATCACCACCGCCATCGTAAGATGCGTCAGCAATGTAAGATTCATTAGTCCCCCAATTCATCACCTCTTTCGTAGTTTGTAAGTCGAATTATAGCAACGCTTTTTTTATTTGTCTACACTTTTCTCAAAAATAGCCTATCTTTGTAGACTATTCACAAAAATTTACATGCCAAAATTCCGTAAAGCAGCGCAAACCCGCCTATACCAAGGATTCCAATTGTCAAAAGGCTGACCGGATTTAATCCAACACTAATTGCAATTTCCTGCGACGCCAGAAAATCATTTGCATAAATAATTCCAATTCCACCTAAAACAACACGAATCATAAAGTTTAGTAACATCTGCATTTTTTTCCCAATCACAACGATAAAAAGTACAATTCCAAGTGCCCCTATAATTGCCCATTCTCCCTGTATCTGTGACATATATATATTTCTCCTTTTTAGCACGATCAGCTCTCAAAGGCTGTCTCTTCTTTTTATCAAATTTATTCATCCAGACACATTTTATGCAAATAGTTTTTTACAATTTTTCCGTTTTTTGTATAGAATGGAAATTTTGTGATTATACTAAGAATAAAGAATATTTCAGACGGAGGAATACTATGTTTCGTTTTTTTCAACCAGAAAAAACAAATGATGCGCATTATACGGTGCTAATGAATGACCTCCATCAGACTGCGCAGGATCTGCAGGATGCATACCGAAATTTAGAAAATGTAATTGATCCGGATATGATCGACTGCTGCATCTATGAATTATATTCTGTGCAAATGCGCTATAAATTTTTACTTGCAAGCATAAAAAAAATAGAGGATTCCTATACTAAGAATCCTCTGGAAGTATCTAAATCCTGATAAGTCTCAACCAAATCATTTTTTCCGTACGTATATCCGGCGTAAACCTGCTGTGTATTACGCATAAGCGGCGCGGAGGTATCTTCTTTCATTACCTCCGCAAATGCCGTATAAAGTTTGTTCATCAGGCTCTCTGCAAGTTCGATCTCTTTCAAGTCCCTTTTATACATCGCTTTTGCAAGTGTTTCCCTGCAAAATACATAAATACGGTATAACTCTCCCGCAAGTTCATAAGAAAAATCAAGCGACGACATCAATTCGCTGACAGCCTTTGTGGCATTCCGTAATGCCGTCTTATAATTTTCCCATTCCTTGTTATCATATGCCTCTTTTGCATCTTCAATATACGCGAAAAAAATATCATAAATTACAATGACCAGGCCGCCTCTGTTACTCTGGCTGATCCTTCTTGTAAAATCCATTATCTGTTCTTTTTTCAAAACAGATCCCTCCTGTTACTGCAGAATCTGCAATACCTGCTGTGGCAGATCATTTGCCTGTGTCAAAACAGAAATTGCTGCCTGATTCAATACATTCTGATGTGTATAATCTGTCATCTCTGACGCCATATCCGCATCCGTCAGACGTGACTGGGCTCCTGTCATATTTTCCTCAAAAGTATCCAGACTTGATACTGTACTCTCAAGGCGGTTCTGGTATGCACCAAGTCTTGAGCGCACTTCGCTGACCTTTGAAATAGCATCATCAAACTGTGTAATACCTCTGCCGGCACCATTTACAGTTGTTACATCTACATCATCAATATACAGACTCTTGCAGGATACTTCCGGAATGCGCACTTTTGTCTCCTGATCCTCGTTTGCACCGATATGAAGTGCCATTGTTCCAATATCTGTAACATCAAAATCCAAATCACCCGTATAACCTGCATCAGCAAGAAATGACATCTCAAATCCGGCTCTGTCTGTAACCGTAATCTTATTTCCATCCGTTTTTACCGTAGCTGTATCACCAAACCCGGTTCCATCACCCGGTTTTGTGAGCGTTACTTCGGCATCCGTACCGGAAGGTACGATCACTTTGCCATTCTGAATCTGTCCGTATACATAGCTGCCTTTATTCTCTGGATCTTCTACAACACTGTTTCCTCCGGCTGCTGTAAATCCAAGTGCATTAGCAAGCTGCTTATCATCAAATGCGATCTCTAAGATGCTTGACATTCCGTACTGTTCTGCGGTAAATGAAAGTGCTCCATTCGTTTCAATCTTAACGGTTGTTTCACCAGTCTCTGCAGCATTCCGGATCTTCTCAAAAGCCTCCGCATAAGTGTCAGTTGCCTCTATCTCTACTTTAGAACCATTAATACTCATCGTTCCGGATGCGCCGATCGCTGCTGTGGAATTATAATTCTGATTTGCTGTCACCGGTCCGGCCTGTGTAGCTGCAGTATCAATGGAAAGCTGATACTGTCCTGCTTTCACATGATCAGAAATGTCCACTCTTGTTGCATTTTTGGTGTAAACCCTGGTATCTAATGAACCATCTAAAAGTGATTTGCTGTTATATTCTGTATCTGTAGAAATACGGTCAACTTCATCTTTTAATGAAGTGATTTCTTTCTGGATTGCTTCTTTATCCGCCGGTGCCATTGTTGCATCACTCGCTGCCTGCACGGAAAGTTCTCTCATACGCTGTAAAATACTGGTCGTTTCACTCAGAGCACCATCCGCAATCTGAATAACAGAAATACCATCCGATGCATTCTGGGAAGCCCGGTTTAAACCATCAATCTGTGCTTTCATCTTGTTGGAAATAGCCATTCCTGCCGGATTGTCCTTGGAATGGTTGATCTTAAGTCCCGATGAAAGCCGTTCCATCGATGCACTTAAATTATCCTCAATGCCAAGTAAATGTTTATTCGCAATCGCTGCCGACACATTGTAATTAATTCTCATTTCAAATTCTCCTTCTACCATCTCTGTCAGCATCCATGCTGTATTTCCGACACTCCATGTCCCAATTCTCTGCTGTATATATCGGTTTCAACACTCTTTCTCTAAAGAGCGAATTGGTTTTTTCCATGTTTATTTTTTCATACTTCCCCCCGAACTGATTGCAATCCCCGCCAATTCGTATTATAATGACCACATCCAGGCATAATAAGCTGTGATAAAACTAAAAAAACCTATTTTTATAAGGAGGACTATATGACACAGGTAACAAAATCTACTATGATCGGCGAACTGCTTCAGATTGACGAAAACATCGCGCCAATTCTTTTAAATATCGGTATGCATTGTCTCGGATGCCCATCTTCCCAGATGGAGACCATCGAAGAAGCTGCCATGGTTCACGGAATTGAGCCGGATGCTCTCGTAAAAGAGATCAATGATTTCCTTGCAAAAGATCTTGCATAGTCATTCCCACTTGCGGGAAAACACTCAAAAAGGATCGCGAAAATGTCATCATTTTCACGATCCTTTTTGATATCAACCCGAATCTGCAACCCGGGAAAGTACAGTCTGCCATTTATAATGCTGCAAGCATCTGCAATGCTTTTCCTTTTATGACCAGTCTGTAATGTTCACCAAAAAATGCCTCTGTCGCAGGTGAATATGCCTGCTGTGCTCCATACTCAGATAAAATATTGCAGACTTTATTGAATTCCTCTGGTGACTGGCTGCTTTTACTTACCAGAAGATAGTATCTGTGTGTCGCAGCATCCTCGTACAGATCATTTTTTCCCTTATAAAAATCACCTAATACAGCAGCAAGTTTTGAGAGTTCCTTAAGATTCTGGAACATAAATAATTTCGTAATGTCTACAAGGACTTTGACCGGATCTTCTTTTTCTTTCTGACCGCCATCTGACGGTACGAAATTGTCATTCTGCTTTGCTTTTGCTGCATTTCTTAATTCCTGCTGTTTTTTAAATATTCCAAGTATATCATCTGCTCCTTCGGAAATCGGAGCATTCGCACCAACAATGGCATCGTCATATAAATCCTCTGGATCCGGATCAGAAAACTTGGAAAATCTCGTATCAAGCTCCTCCGGATACTCTACCTTCGTAATGACTAATATAATGGTATCTGCCGACAACGGAATCGCTTCTATCATCAGCGGAATATCATCTGCCTCAAACCCAAACTCGTATGCAGCCTGCTGCATCATATCACGGAACAGCATCTTTGCCTTCTCCGTACCGTATGCCAGCTCACTTAACTTAATCTGGCGCTCTGCTAAATCTTCTCTCGTCAGTGTGCAACGAATCTGATTATCATTTACTTTTTCAATTTTCATACAATCACTTCCTTTTATCCGGGAAACCCTGTAAACTGTACATCTATTATAAACAAATGCAATATCGATGTAAAGTATACCATTATTAAAACTTTCTAAAACCATAACGACCTTTTACGCATGAATAACAACTCTTTTTTCTGTAACATATGCTGTATTATAAGCATTAATCTTTGTCTATATTACACAAACATTACAAAAGAAGTTGCAATGTAAAACAATTCATGATATAAACTATGCATGAGATGCGAATATGACACGCCCGGAAAGGAGCGGATATCGCATAGATACCAATTTATTGTTTGGCAAATACCGCATTATTTCGACTCTTGGTGCCGGCAGCAGCGGCACTGTCTATCTTGCCGAACATCTCAAACTGAAAGTTTATCGTGCCATTAAGTGTATCCCCAAAGACACTGCACGAAACACTTCCAACTTTTCAGAAGAACAGCTTTTAAAAGAGGCCTGCCTTCTGAAGAATCTTAATCATCCTGGCATCCCCCTCATATATGATATCGACGAAGATGATCATTTTTTTTATATGATAGAAGAATTTATTCAGGGTGATTCATTGGAGGATTTTATTCTCCATCAGGAAATAATTCCAGAGGAACAATTAATAAATTACGGACTGCAGATTTGTGCCGTTCTTGATTACCTGCATCATCTATCTCCATACCCTATCCTGTATCAGGATTTAAAACCGGAGCATATTATATTATGTGGAAATCAGATAAAATTAATCGACTTTGGAATCGCTTCATTTATTACCGTTTTTGGTAAAAATTTCCAGTTATACGGAACAGATGGATATGCTGCCCCGGAAGCTCTTAATGGAAATACTGTAACTACTGCTTCCGATATCTATTCTCTTGGGAAAGTGTTAGAAATACTTTCCAGAACATGCACACCAGACTGTTCCGAAGCACTCACGCATATTATAGAAAAAGCTGCTGATCCAGATCCAAACACCAGATATCAGACAGCCACTGATCTTATGTCTGCACTGTCAGAACCAACTGGTCAGGAAACTCCAGCCAGGAAAAATTTTATTTTCAGACAGGCATTCAAAAAAAGAGATTCTGCGTGTCATTCTTTTACACATCTCATAAAAAACATAGCCGTGATCGGCAGCCGTTCCGGTGCCGGTGCAACATTTTTTTCAGTATCACTGGTAAACACTCTGAATCACAAACATATTCCCTGCTGTTATATACCAATGGACCATTCTGACAACCTTATATCCATGACACAGGCAGGTTTTCTGCCCACAGAAAATCAGGGCATATTTCAGTCAAAAAATTTTTCTGCCACTCCCTGTTACGGTCCCGGAATAGAAGATCCTGTTTTACCATCTGTAATCCGGGTAAGGGATTTCGGTATCCATACCAGTGAATACCTTGACTTCGGTCACTTTGACCTGACATTTATCCTGTTAAGCGGCAGTCCATGGGATATTGCAGATACACTTGCTTTTACCAGCCAGCTGAAAAGTGCCGGCACTCACGTATATATCTGTAATCATGGCAATAAAAATGCTGCCAGAAAGTATGCCAGGTATCTGAAAAATCCGGTCTATTGTTTTCCTGAAGACACTGATCCTTTTCATGTGACTTTAGAGAAGGAACGTCTCATTATGCAAATCCTACAACGAAAGGAGCTGATACATCATCCGGAACATCGGAAAAACTGATTTAAATAAGAGACTTACCATAGGCATTTCAGGCAGTACAGCCGGTGCCGGTGTTACACACCTTGCAATTGCGCTTTCAAACCTGAGTCATTCAAAGCTGCATAAAAAAACTGCACTGTTAGAGCTTCATAAAAGGAAAAATCTTTCAACGATTCCTTCTGAAACCACGCTCCCGTGCAGATGTGGATTTATGGACAGCCGTACCATTTTTAACATTCACGGAGTGGATTACTATCCGGATGTGACACCGGACGAATTGCCGGGTCTGTATAATCAGGGATATCAGATCCTGCTCTTTGATTTTGGCAATTTTGGTGAATGCTGTATCCATGAATTTCTACGCTGTGACAGAAAGCTTGTCATCGGAAGTCTCGCACCATGGAATATCAGGCAATATCGGGATCTATTAGAATCGCTCAGTCACTATACAAACCTTGGGGAAGGTTTTTACTGTCTAACGCGAACGGAAAGTCCAAAACAGATTCGTGATTTTTCCCGTTTTTACCAGATTTCTGTAAGCAGTATTCCGTCTATTCCGGATCCATTTTATATAAAAAAAGAACATTTTTCCATCCTGCAGAAATTTATCTGCTGAAAAGTTTCTGCAGAAATTATTTTATAATATATCACACAATTGCAACCAGCGAATTTCCTTTTGGGAATAAAGGATTTTAATCCGCTTTGTCATACAGAAATTGAAAACGGGGGATAACAATATTGGATTCTGAACATATGAAAAAGCTTTACTTAGAGCTCTCTTCCTTAGAACATATGGGAACAACCATCTGGTTTGAAGGTGTGCCGAGCAATTCAAAAGAGGTCACAAAGGAGCTTTCTGTCACAGAAGAAAATTCTTATATGAGAGATTATGTATTCAACGAGGGGGTGCTTACAGAATTACATTTTGATAAAATCAAAAAAACAAATATATGATGATCTGAATAATTGACAGGGATGGAGTACCTCAATGCCCACCCAGTCAGAATATAAAACGACTATCTAAGGCAACATACAAATCCGAAAAAAAGAAACGGCAGGGTTTTACCGAACATAAACCCTGCCGTAAGGAAAGCCTTCCGTATGCGGGAGTTTTTCCTTACGGCAGTTTTTTAAAAATTCTAATTCTTTAAAATAAAATGAATGATTCCTTAAAATAAAGCAAATAACTTTGAATTTACATATCGTTATGCTACAATAGGGGCACATACGATAATTCTTAAGAAGAAGAGGGTTCTTTATATGAAAAAAAAATTTGTCCCTGTTTTAGCTGCCGGTGCTCTGATCGTCGTCATTATCTGTTTTATGCTTCTCGGAAGCATCATTGAAAAATATACACCTTCCAAGGAACATATGAACTTATCTGATTACTATAATCTGTCCAGTGAACAGGACGTAGCCCTGATCCTGAATAACCAGGTTCTTGATGCAAAAGGAAAACTCCTTAACGGAACTGTCTATCTTGATTATGAAACAGTACGTTCTAATCTTAATGACCGTTTTTACTGGGATCACAACGAAAATAAACTTCTTTATACAACTGCGACAGATCTCATTTCTGCAGATGCAGACAGCACCAGTTACTATGTAACAAAGGATTCCCATTCCTTAGATCATGCAGTTGTCAAGGCAGATGCACAGACTGCATATATTGCAATTGACTTTTTAAAACTGTACTCTGATTTCTCATATGAAGTACTTGAGTCTCCAAACCGTGTAATTCTTACAACTGCCTGGGGCGATTACACAACTGCACCGGCTAAACAAAAAACGCAGGTCCGGCAAAAAGGCGGCATTAAGAGTCCGATCCTTGCAGATATCGATAAAAATACGGAAGTTACTGTCTTAGAGACAGGTGATACCTGGACAAAAATATCCACCGCAGATGGCATCATTGGATACGTCAAATCAAAAGCACTTGGCACCACATCTGCCAAAACACTGACCAGCGATTACGTTTCAGAAGAATTTACACATATTAAAAAGGATTTTAAGATCAACATGGCTTGGCATCAGATCACAAATGCGGATGCCAATACAACCATTGCATCTGTGCTCCAGAATACCAAAGGGATCAATGTTATCTCCCCTACCTGGTTCTATCTGAATGACAATAACGGAAATATTGCTTCTCTTGCAAGCTCCGACTATGTAAATTACTGCCACCAGAATGGTATTGAAGTGTGGGCACTTGTAAGCAATCTGGAAAACAAAGATGTCGATACCACATCCGTTTTAACTTATACTTCCAAACGCGAAAATCTGATTAATAACCTGATCTCCGCAGCCATTCAGTATAACTTTGACGGTATCAACGTCGATTTCGAGGCATTAAGTTCCGAAGTCGGCGACTCTTACATTCAGTTTATCCGTGAACTCTCATTGAAATGTGCAAACAACGGAATCGTCCTTTCCGTGGATGATTATGTTCCTACCAGCTATACTGCGTTCTATAACCGTGCAGAGCAGGCGGTTTTTGCAGATTATGTTGTTGTCATGGCATACGATGAGCACTATTCCGGTTCTGAAGAAGCAGGATCTGTAGCTTCCATCAATTTTGTAAAAGAAGGGGTTGCCAATACCTTAAAAGAAGTTCCTGCAGATCAGTTGATCTTAGGTATGCCGTTTTATGCCCGTGTATGGTCTGAGACACCTGCTGACGACACTACAGATGCTGACGACACTACAGATGCTGACGACACTACAGATGCTGACAGTTATCAGCTCTTTACATTAGACTCCTATGCAACCGGTATGTCAGAGATCCAAAAACTGATCAGTGCCAATGCAGCCGAGCCGGTATGGTCAGATGCAGATGGTCAATATTATGTTCAGTATGAAAACAATGGGGTCACTTACAAAATATGGGTGGAGGATGCTGCTTCCCTGGAAGAGAAGTTAAAAGTTCTTCAGGAAAACCAGCTTGCCGGTGGTTCTTTCTGGAAACTTGGTTTAGAGCTGCCTTCTACATGGGACACTGTTATAAAATATATTAACTAAATACATGCATGAACTATATGATCTAAATGCATAAACTAAATACATACATGAGATCATGACATAAACCCTGGAGATCGTGAATATTTTATAAAAACGATACTCCGGGATTTTTTATGAAAAAAAAGATAGAACTTATAATGGCTGTCTGTCTGGTGATTGCTGCTTTTTTTCTTGGAAGCCAAAGTGCCATACTGGTACAAAACAGTCACGCGGACACAGGAGAACTACCCGATACGCCAGGCACAGATTCCGTTTCTGATACAGAACTTGCCGGAAACGGGCAAAATGAATCATCTTCCGATGGTTTATCGATCGTGATCGATGCCGGACACGGAGGTATCGATCCCGGCAAAGTCGGCATTAATGATGCATTGGAAAAAGATATCAACCTTGCACTGGCACTGAAACTGCGCGATAAATTCAGTCAGGATTCCATCCGGATCATTTTAACACGTGACTCTGACACCGGTCTTTATTCTGAGGGAAGTACAAACAAAAAAGCGGAAGATATGCAAACCCGCTGTAAGATCATTTCAGATGCCTCACCCATTTTTACCGTCAGCCTGCATCAGAACAGCTACCCCTCTCCGGAAGTCTGCGGTGCACAGGTATTTTATTTTGGTCAGTCACAGGACGGAAAAAAACTTGCCGATATGATTCAGGACAGTCTGATTTCAAATGTTGATCCCGATAATCACCGCGTTGCAAAGGCAAATGAAAGTTATTATCTGCTCAAAAAAACACCCACACCTACTGTTATCGTAGAGTGTGGGTTCCTAAGCAATCCGACAGAAGCGGATCTTCTTTTGACAGATGATTATCAAAATCAGCTTGTCGATGCCATATATAACGGTATACAGAATTATCTGTCGGAATCAACATAGTTCAAAATAATAGCATCGATCCTGCATCTATCTCTAAACTTCTTTTGTGAGTGTTCCTTTTACCGCTTTGATAAAATGTTCCGCAATTCCATACAAACGTGAAGTCTGCACACGATAAGTATCACGGTTCTCAGCTTTCTGAGAATCGGAAAGCTGCGTTTCCTCCTTTGCATCGACTCCAAATGCCCCCATGGAAAAATGATTCAGATCAAGATCCGGAATATGCGCACAATGTAACTCTGTGACATCATCATTTTCTCCCCCAAGCAAATCCGAAAGATCCTGTGTCTGTCCCTTAAAAAGTTCTGCCGTCTCCTCTGAATCTGTGGCGATCAGTCCATGTATGCCATCTTCTTTTGCCTGGAATGTCGCCGCAATTTTTCCGCGCAGTTCACTTTCCATCATGATATCGACAATACCTTTTTTGTCCACGCCGCGCACGATCTTAACAGAAACATTCATGAGTTCATCATTGACCATCACCGGAACAGCATACTGTTCTTCTTTTGCAAGGATACTGTTTACAGAAAGCTGTGCAGAAAGCATTTTCATATCCCGTACATCAAGGCTTGTCACATGATCGCTGTTTATCATTGTTTTCATCACATTTTCCGCAAGCTCTCCTAGCTTTTCCTGCGCAACCGCCATATCTGCCGGTTCCGAAACAGCCTCTCCAAATTCTTCCAACAACTCCTGTTTAATTGCCTCTAAGTCCTCTGCATCTACCTGATCATCCCCATTGTGGTCTGACGTACTGCTTCCAAAAATCTTCCGGAACATCTGGTTTCGCTGGTTCAGCATAGATTCCATTGCCAGTACATTCGACACGGTATTTGGGATATCATATTTATCCAGAATACGATAAATGCTCTCATCTGCATTTGCTGCCTGTTCTAACTGTGCAAGCTGCTCTTTTGCGTAATCCGCATCGATACTGCTCTCATCCGCCTGTTCACCTGCCTGTGTCAGTACTGCCTTCAATTCCTCCGGTGTCATATTCTCCCATTCCATATCCTGCTCAAATAGAACTTTTGCACGCTCCGGCGTCAGTAATTCGGATGCATCTTTTAAACAATTATTCTGATATGCTGCCTCAATCTGATCCGTAATAGAGCTGCCTTTCGATGTACCGGATACACCCTCGAAATTGTAATCTACGGAATAATCCATCTTACTGCTGCGTTTTTCGGAACGCACAGCTGTCAGGAGATTTTTCATGGTAAGCGGTGCTCCCTGCTGTATCAATGCACCGATCGCTGCACCGTCCGTATTTTCCACCTGTCTGATCAGACGATAGATTCCTATATAAGAACTGCGTTCTTCCTCGCTGATCTCATGATTCTGTTCCATTTTCCAGAGATATTCACTAAATTTACGGTTATCTTCCCCGCCAAGCTCCTCGCTTTTGATACTCTCTGCCTCCTGATTCAGCGATGTAAAATCCATTTCCAGTGGATTTATTCCACGTTTTATCATCTGTGTAACAACTGCCGGTGTCATGTTTTTAAAGACACGCTGCACTTCTTCATCTGCCGCTTTCATCGTAAGCACAGAATCCTGCGTAATATCGATACTATTATATCCAAGGATACGCACTGCGCGGCGGTTCTCATCCGTCAGTTCCATGCCAAGATCATTTAAAATATCATCCACATTGCGAAATGCCTTCTGGATGGAATCCCCCAGATCAGCTCTCGGTGCTGTCATCAGTGTCTCATACTGCCGGCTTGCTTTTTCAAAGGAGGTCTTCAGTTCCGTTCCTGCCTCATGGACACCATTGATCGTCGACACGTCAGCATCTTTCATTCCGAGCACATATGCCGGGACATAACGCATGTCGGTAACTTTTTTATCAACCTCTCCAAAGAGTTCTACCTGCTCCTTAGTCGCATCCACACCCTCAGACATTAACAGATTTCTGTAATATTCATTTTCCTGATCCTTTAACTGCTCCACCAGTTTTACCAGCGGCTCTGTGTCAATGGAAATACCCTGTTTTAACAAACGGTAATTTGCTTCAGCAGTCATGGCAAGACGGATCTCCTCTAACTGCCTGCGTGCAGTCAGAAGCTGCTGCCCTTTTTGTGTATAATTTCCGTCTGCATCCTGTACTGTGCTTCCTGATACCCTGTTTGTCGCAGCTTCCCTTAAGCTGTCTAATGTGAGAGGAAGTCCTTTTTCCACAATATAAACAAGGTCTTCATCCGTTGCATTTTCTACAGTATCCACAGCATTTTGTGCCTGCTCCATCCATGTGTAACCGGAAAGTATCACCGCATCCTGTGCGCTTTTTCCTTCACTGACCGCCTCCGCTGCAAGTGCAGCAACATTTTCTGCACTTGTAGTAAGTTCTGTCTGACGCAGTGCCTGCGCATAGGTAAGATTTTCTTTCGTCAACGGTATATCGTTTTCTAACATCCACTTACTGGTTGCGATTGTATCATCATTTACTTCCAGCCCTGCTGATGCGATCACATTCTTCACCTGTGGAAGGAAAGAAGAAATATCCTGCTGTTCTGCCGGCATATAGCCTGCGCTGGCAGAATGTCTGGCAAAATAAATATTCTGCACAGTAGGTTCTAACTGGTTATCAATCAGATATTTTACGGCTCCATCATCCAAGGACGATAAAGAGTCTGCCATATCTACTGTCTCTGCGATCTGTTTAAAATTATCATCTGTAAGCGGCAGATCTGCCTCCCGCAGACTGTCTGCAATCTGCGCTGCAAGTTCCGGGCTTCCCGTGATCTGCGCAAGCTGTTCAAAATCAAGATCATCTCCGAATGCAGAAATATCCACCCCTGCTTTTGCAAGCTGTGCTTTGATCTTATCCGTCACGGTCACGATCTTATTACTTGTGGTATCATCCAGTGAAAAACCTTCCTCCTGCATTTTTTTATAGTCTTCCGGTGAAGTAGTCTCCGCAAGCACTGCCATCTGAGCTTTTCTCTCCCCTGCATCCATAGAGCCTGACTGCTCGATCTCATCTATGATCGTCTTTTTCTCTTCTTTTGCCGGATTCAGATAAGTAACCTCTTTTGCCTGAAAAGACGTGGTTCCTGTCGCTTTTTTACTGCTCTCCGTCTTTACCGCATCCGCAAACAACTGTATCCCGTTTTTTTCTTCCACCGCTCCTGTCTGCGGCATCAGATCCATTACTCCCTTATTCTGTTGCTGTTGGTTATCTATTCTCATGATCCGACTCTCCTTGTTATCTCTGTCATTTTGCACCGGCTGATGTAAATTCCTTCATTCATCTGTATCCGTTTTTTCAAAACATTTGTCCCATAGTCTCTGATATCAGGACAAAAGAATGGCGCATACTTTCATTTCCCTGAAATATCTGCGCCATCCATAGCTGATGTATATATCGGATACATCAGCGTATTTATTAAGTTTTTCGATATAATTCCAGCTTCTGTCCTGCTTTTTTACAGAATCTCAATAACGGAATACCGCTACACCAAAACCCGGAAGCGGATATGCGAACGAATAAGGTCTTCCGTCACATTCCTGCCGAACAGCTTTATAACTTACCGGACATTCTTTACCATTTCCACCAAATTCCGCATCTTCACTGTTTAAGATCAGTTTATAAGTCTTTCGTTTTGGTACGCCGACACGGTAGTCCTTGCGTTCCACCGGTGTAAAATTACATACAAAGAGCAGATTATTCTTTCCATCTTTACTCTTTCTGATAAAACTGAAAATACTGCGGTCAGCGTCGTTGGCATTGATCCATTCAAATCCGCCCCAACTGCTGTCAAGCTCGTAAAGTGCCGGGTTTTTCTGATAAATATGTAATAATTTCTTTACCCAGTTCTGCATATGTTGATGATCCGGATTTTCCAACAGATACCAGTCTAATTCTCTTGCCTCACTCCATTCCTGAAGCTGCGCAAATTCCTGTCCCATAAAAAGAAGTTTTTTGCCTGGATGTCCCATCATAAATGCATAACCGACCATCAGATTTTTAAATTTATCTTCCATCTCGCCAGGCATCTTATTGATCATGGAACATTTCAGATGTACCACCTCGTCATGGGAAAGCACAAGGATATACTTCTCGCTCTCATTATAGCTCATGGCAAAGGTCAGCTTGTGATGATTGTCCTTACGGAAATATGGATCAAGTTTCATATAATCCAGAAAATCATGCATCCATCCCATATTCCATTTATAGCTGAAATTAAGCCCATCGTCTTCCACGCGGCCAGTCACCTTCGGCCATGCTGTAGATTCCTCTGCGATCATGACTGCCCCCGGATTTCTTCCAAGGATCAGCGTATTGACATGCTTAAAAAACTCCACTGCCTCAAGATTCTTATTATCGCCATACTTATTCGGAACCCACTGTCCCGGCTGCTTTCCATAATCCAGATATAACATGGATGCCACCGCATCCACACGCAGTCCGTCAATATGATAATGCTCGATCCACATTAATGCACTGCCGATCAGGAAATTCTTGACCTCATTCTTGCCATAATCAAATATCTTTGTACCCCAGTCCGGATGTTCTCCTTTTCTCGGATCTGCGTATTCATATAGACATGTCCCATCAAACTCAGTCAGTCCATGTGCATCTTTCGGAAAATGTGCCGGCACCCAGTCTAAGATCACGCTGATCTTATGTTTGTGACATTCATTGATAAAATACGCAAAATCCTGCGGTGTTCCATAACGGGAAGTCGGCGCATAATAACCCGTCACCTGATATCCCCAGGAACCATCAAATGGATATTCCGAAATACCCATCAGCTCAATATGTGTGTATCCCATTTCTTTTACATATGGGATCAGATACTTCACAAGATCCCTGTAACTGTAAAATCCGTCATCCTCTCTGCCCGGATGTCGTTTCCAGGAACCCGGATGCACCTCATAGATTGCCATAGGTTTTGCATAGATATCTTTGGTCTTAGCACGCTCTTCCATCCATTTTTCATCAGTCCATTTAAAATGATCTATATCTGCGACTGCAGATGCTGTTCCCGGACGAAGTTCCGCATAATTTGCATATGGATCTGCTTTATAAAGCCGCTTTCCATCTTTCGTCTCGATCAGATACTTATACAGAGCCCCTTCCTCTATACCAGGAATAAACAATTCAAATATTCCCATCGTATCCGGCTCAAGCCTTGTCATTTCATCTGCCGTTTCATCCCATCCGTTAAAAGAACCGATTACCCAGATTCTCGCGGCATTCGGAGCCCATACATCAAAACATACACCACGGATTCCATACTGATCCGTAAAATGTGCCCCCAGTTTGCGGTAAATCTCATAATGCGTCGCCTGTCCAAATAAATAGCGATCCAACTCTGAAAAATTAGCCATACCCTTACACCCCTTTATTTTTATGTCATGATTATAGCCTGTATATTTTAGATTCCAAAATCTTTTTCGCGAAGAATCACATAATCTTCATCATCATATCTTCTGGATGTGATGATACTAAATGCTTTTCGTAAACCGCCCTTTTCAGATTTACTGATCGCATCATCCACGATTTCCTTTACCTCTGTGAGTGTTGTTGCCCTGTCATACTTCTGAATATTGCTGATACTGTTGTAAAGTGCCAGAATACCCATCTCGTCTATTGTATATCCAAGTTCATTTGCATATGCTTTTGCAAATGAGACAAGCTCATCACTGGTAAATATCGGAATATTGATTTTCTCAGAGAAACGGGAAGCAAATCCCTCGTCCCTGCCAAGTGCTTTCTCAATTCCACGATGTGTATCTTCCATAATGACAAATAATCCGCTTGTATCACTTTTAAGAAGAAGTGACAGCCGGACTGCTGTTTCTTTGGAAATATCGCCTGCTTTCTCAATGATCAGACACCCACCGGAAATCTTCTTTAGTAACGATGCAACATCCTTTTTATTTAATGCAGATGCTTCGATCTTTCCAACCTTGCCCTTCGGCCTTCCGGTTTCCTTCTGTAAGGCTTTTACCATAGCCGTTGCAAGAACTGTTTTTCCACTTCCGCTTCCACCCTGGATCACCATGTTTCCGGTGGAGGCATCCTTCCCTGTTTTCAGATGTCTTGCCGCACCTGTAAGTGCCTGACATATCTGCTCTTCCATTCCTTTTATCGAAACAAAATAAGTAAATATCCCTCGCAGTTCTTCACTCAAAGATGTAACCGCCTCAAAATCTTCCTCATCTTCAGGCTCACTGATCTGTGGAAGAACACTTTCCGCGTCAACAGTATGTTCTACTGTCTCTGCTAATGTCCGATCCGTTACCACTTTTCCAAGGTCGATCGTATCGGCAGTAATTACATCATAATCATCTGCCGACTGCTCTTGTGCCCTTACATCCGGCATTTCATCTTCCTGATCTGCTTGAGAAAAATCTTCCTTTTCCTCTTCTGTCCAGGATTCCTGTAGCTGATCCTCCTCAGGAATTTCCATATTCTCCGGGGTCTGCATCATCTCTGATACTTCTTCTGCGATCTCATCCTCATTCACTTCCAGTTCTGATGGTTCTTCCTGCCCGGACGTTTCTTCCTCTGATGCAGCTGCCTGCAGTGCGGTTTCCGCCACCGATCCGGCTATCTGCGGTGCAGTTTCCGTCGCCACCGATCCGGCTATCTGCGATGCGGTTTCAGTCGCTGCCGATCCGGCTGCCTTTGCAAGCTGTTTATCAATGTCTGCCGTCTCAGTCGAGATCCGTTCGATCTCTTCCTGCAAGATCTGATTCATATTTGCAACCATAGCTGCTGCCCTGTCATTTTCCAGCGGCTTGCCTTCTATATACTGATCCTGCAGTATATCTTTCGGAGCAATGCCTGCATCAAGTTTTGGAATAATATCAGCAAGGCGTCCCATAATTTCTTCAGCTTCCTGCAGGGCGCGTGCCTTTGCCGATTCAAGTCTGCGCTGCTTTGCATCTTCTAATGCAACTTCGGCAGCATATTTTGTTTTTTCCCACTCGGCAAGAACTTCTTCAATACTCATCTGACCGGTAATCTGATGCTCTAATGCCGTTTTTTCCGGCATATACATTCCAAGCTGTCCGTCATGTTCTTCCGCAAGCAGCTCTTTAAAATTTATCTTTAATGAATCATCGATCTCGTGATCCGACTCTATATGTGCCAGATTATTTTCATCTTCCCCGGACTGATCATATTCTTCTTTCGGAAGCTGCAGATAAGGGATCTCCTCCACGAGTTTTTTGATATTATCCATACTGTCCGTGACGGTTTCTTTTTCCGTTGCCTGCATGATCTGCTGCATGCTTTTTTGTAATTCTTCCTGCAGATTCTGTGTATTAAACCGCTCCGGTGAAAGTTTCACATCCGGTATCTGCACGGTTTCATTAACGATCTCCCCCGAATCAAGTTCCTCCTCCGGTCTGACCTCAACAACACCTTCACGTTTCTGACAGAATCTCCGGTACTTTTCTTCCTGCTGTTTATTTAATGGCTGATAGATCATCTTCAGTTCTAAGGCACGCTCCACATATGGACCTTCTCCAAACCACAGAACCAGCTCATCACATGCCTCCACACACTTATCTGCCATACCCGCTTTATGGTACAGACATGCAAGTTCAAATGCCCATTCTTCGGTATATTCCTGTTCTTTTAACTCCTCTAAAATTCCGATCAGAGTCTCTATATTTGCACCCTGCGCTTTGCAGATCTCATATTTCAGCACATATTTTAAATTATCATGCGGCGCGATCTCCACAAACTCCTGATAATAATCCTTCGCCTCATCAAAATTTTTCATTTTGATTGCAACCTTTGCCAGACGGAAAATGATCATCCTTCCAATCGGTGATCTATCATATGCCATGAGCAAAACTTCACGGCTGTCCTCCAAACGACCGGTATTCTCATAAATTTCTCCAACTTTTACAAGTGCATTTACATTTTTTATTTTATTCCAGTTGATCGTATCAGCTATCTCTGCTGCCTTTTCATAATTATGTTCGGCAGTCAGTGATTTCATCTGATCCAGTTTTAATTTATATTCATATTTATCCAAAATTATGCCACCTTTGAACGCGCTATTCTTTTGCTGCTTCTTTTGTTCTTAGTTTATCATACGCACATATAGATGTCAAAAATTAATCTAAGAAAAAATGCTATGATACACGCAAAAAAAGGGGGTTTGCAGTCTGCTCCCCCTCTTTTCTATCATTGATCTTTTTCTTCTTTTTTACTCTCTTCTATATGCTTTTCGCGATGCTTTTTCAGCTCTTTTTTGGTCGGATTCTTATCATAAACCGGCTGGTTGCTCTCCCTGTCAACTTTTGTCAGATATACATATGCCGATGTATCTGCTGTAAGTCCGCGTTTTTTCAATAAATAAGACACTGTTTTCTGTGCAATATAATAAATTACTGCCATAAGTGGCACTCCGAGCAACATTCCCGGGAATCCCCATAATCCGCCAAATACCAGAATTGCAAACACAACCCAGAATGCCGATAATCCGGTAGAACTTCCAAGTATCTTCGGTCCAATGATATTTCCGTCGATCTGCTGTAAAACAACGATAAAGATCAGGAAATATAATCCCTGTATCGGATTCTGCAGCACAATAATGATAAAGGACGGCACCGCACCGATAAACGGACCGAAAAACGGTATAACATTGGTGACACCGATGATCACGGCGACTAACACCGTATCCGGCATCTTCATGATTGCAAGCACGATATAGGCGAGCACACCAATGATCGCCGAATCTAATATTTTACCACTGATAAATCCACTGAAAATCTCATTGCTCTTACGGACAGTATCAACAATGACATTAGCACGCACCGGTTTAAACAGTGCATATACGATCTTTTTCGCCTGTCCGGCAAAATGTTCCTGGTCCGCCATCACATAAACTGAAATGATCAGACCGATGATCACATTTAAAACAAACTTGACTCCATAGATGACACCGCTTGTGATCGATGTAAGATAGGTCTGTACCTTTGAAAAAATATCATCTTCAAAAAAGGTCTCAACCGTATCCGTTATTTTGTCCACGCCCTGCTGTATCATGGACGCAAATTCCGTATCACCGTTTGTCACCTCGTCTACCCATTTCGTCAGATCCTTTGCTTCCTGTGGAAACGATGTGATCATGCTCTGGATACTCTCAGAAATAGATGGAACAATCGCCGCCACCAAAAGCACACAGATTCCCACTAAAAATACCAGCGATCCGGTAATTGCAATTCCCCGTGACGTCTTTTTCGCTTGACGTTTGCTTTTCATCCGCGGCTCTAAAAACTTAAACAGGTGTCCCTCTAAAAATTTCATGATTGGATTTAACAGATATGCGATCACTACACCGATAATGATCGGCTGTAAGATCAAAGACAGCTTCTTCCAGAAGTCTGTGAATCCATTGTAACGGTAGATCATAAAGAAAAACAGTATGCAACAGCAGAAAGTCACAAATACGACCAGTGCGATGATGACATACTGTGGTTTTAATTCCCATTCTGTTTCCTGAGATGTTTTTTTTATCTTCTCCTGTTCGTCCAAATTGCCATCCTCCGTCTTATCTAATATTTTCATTATAACCTTCGCAGACAGGTAACGCAATCAGATTTTGCTGAAATTTTTATTAATTACTGGATTTTGCAAAAAGGGACACCGGTGCTCATGCGCCGATGCCCCAAAATATCAGTCTGCGGTTTTACCCTCTGTAATAATTGATCAGACAACCCTTTAAGATGATTTCTCTCTCATCATCGGTCATCGCACCAAGTCCAAGTTTAAATTCTTCTGCTTTTCCATCTTTGATCACATATGCCGTAATCTCAGACTGCTTGTCCTCAACCGCCTTACGGATATTTGGAATATATAAATAATCAAGATTCTTAAACGGCAGCCCGCCTTCCGGAATAATGAATGGAAGCATACCCCAGTTGATCAGGTTCGAGCGGTAACGTTTCGTTGCATACTCATTTGCAATGTTTGCCCAGCCGCCAAGTACTTTCTGGCAGGAAGCAGCCTGCTCACGTGCAGAACCATCGCCCGGTTTTACTGCAAAGATCGTACTTCCAAAACCGATCTCACCATTGGAATGGTTATCCTCAAATTTTGTTTCCGGGAACACTTTATCGATGACATCCATAACCGGTTTTAACTCTTCTACTGCCTCTAACGGACAGTTTCCGGCTTCTAACGCTTTCTGCGCTTTCTGGATCTCTTTTGCACGGCCAACATACTGTGGATCTTTTCTGGAAAGTGCAAACTCTGCAAGTCCAAGCGGGTTAGAACGGAAGGAAGATGTCTCTCCGGATGGGATCAGCTCATCGGTAGTCGTTACCGGATCGTGGATCTCGGATACAACCTTTAATACTATATTTTCCGGTAATGCACTCATTGCCGGCCAGTCTTTGATGTTTGGTCCAAACTGGATCTCAACGGAAGGATCGGCTACACCCTTGCTGTCAAAGACACGGTTTGCATAAATATTTTTATCAAAGAAATACTTCGGTTTGGTGAAGTTCACATCAACGTCTGTTGCAGCTGTCAAAAATCCTTTATTTGCGGCTGTTGCAGCAATGGAACGGGCGTCCATGAGAGCAACGGAAGCAACCTGTCCTTTCTGTACCTTAGAACCTTCACGGTTCGGGAAGTTTCTTGTAGAGTGGCGGATGGAAAATGCATTGTTTGCCGGTGTATCGCCAGCGCCAAAGCACGGTCCGCAGAATGCAGTCTTAACGATCGCACCTGTCTCCATCAGGGATGCAACTGCACCATTCTTTACTAATTCCATGTAGATCGGTGTACTTGCCGGGTATACACTTAAAGTAAACTCATCCGGTCCGATGCTTGCGCCTTTTAAGATGTCTGCGGCATCACAGATATTTTCAAATCCACCGCCTGCGCAGCCTGCTATGATACCCTGGTCTACATACAGTTTTCCATCTCTTACTTTGCTCTTTAAGTCAAGTTTGACCGCACCATCAAAACTTACCTCTGCACGTTTCTCACAGTCATCTAAGATATCCATCAGGTTGGCATTTAACTCTTCGATCGTGTAAGTGTTGCTTGGATGGAACGGCATTGCGATCATTGGTTTGATCTTTGAAAGATCGATCTCAATCATTCCGTCATAATATGCCACGCTGCCCGGATTTAACTCTTTGTAATCCTGTGGTCTGCCGTGGATCGCATAAAATTCTTTTACTTTGTCATCTGTCTGCCAGATGGAGGAAAGACAGGTTGTCTCTGTGGTCATAACATCCACACCGATTCTGAAATCGACGCTTAAATTTGCAACGCCAGGTCCGACGAACTCCATGACTTTATTCTTTACATACCCCTTGTCAAACACTTCTCCGATAATAGCAAGTGCAATATCCTGCGGTCCGACACCTTTTGCCGGTGTTCCTGTCAGATAAACACCGATCACACCCGGCATGTCGATATCATAAGTCTTATTTAAAAGCTGTTTTACAAGCTCCGGACCACCTTCCCCGACTGCCATGGTGCCAAGCGCTCCGTAACGTGTGTGGGAATCAGAACCAAGAATCATCGCACCGCCTGCTGCAAGCATCTCACGTGCAAACTGATGGATAACTGCCTGATGAGGAGGTACATAAACTCCGCCGTATTTCTTTGCACAGGTTAAACCAAACATGTGGTCATCTTCGTTGATCGTTCCTCCGACTGCACAGAGACTGTTATGACAGTTGGTCAGTACATATGGGATTGGAAACTTCTCTAATCCTGATGCCCTTGCTGTCTGGATAATTCCGACAAATGTGATATCATGGGATGTCAGTTTGTCAAACTTGATCTGAAGTTTGTCCATATTGCCGGATGTATTATGATTTTTTAAGATGCCATAAGCAATCGTATTTTCTGCTGCCTGATCTTTTGTCACTGCTGCACCGGTCTTTTTTCTGACCTCTTCAATGGCATTTGCACCATCCTGCACCAGTTCATTTCCATTTACGAGATATACACCTCTATCGTATAATTTCATGGTTTCCTCCATTCTTTTGCCCATTTTTCTATTATCTTGAATTATATAGACAGCATGAATAAAAATCAAGTACTTTTACACGTTAAACCGAAAGCATTTGAAAGTACAGATTGCTGTCTGGCGGCAGCTATCTTATTCATCTATATCATTTTCCTGCTGTGTTTCTCTGTAAAGCGGGAACGTGATCGATGCCTTGAACAGATCCCCGTCCACGCCGATAAAAAAGATTCCTCCCATAAGCTGTGTCAGGCTTTTTGCAATGGAAAGTCCAAGTCCGCTTCCTTCCGTTGTCCTTGAAGCATCCCCACGGATAAAACGCTCTGTCAGATCTCCCGCATTGCTGTTTTCCAGTGCAAGTGAACGCTCCGATACATTTTTAATGGAAAATGTCACTTTTTCCTCAAGCACATGCACATCCACATAAACTCTGGTTTTTTCCAATGCATATTTTGCAACATTATTATAAAGGTTTTCGATCACACGGTACAGCTGTCTGCCGTCCGCACGGATCATTACTTCCGTTTTCGGAAGTTTTGTAACGATCGTCAGCTCTTTTGCCTCAAATTTTTCGTTAAATTCACCTGCGGTCTGATAAATGAGTTCCACCAGATCTATCTTTTGCATATCCAGTTTGACATTTCCGGACGTAATACGTGATGTCTCGACCAGATCTTCGGTAAGCTGCTTTAATCGCTGTGACTTGGCATCTAAGATCCTGATATAGCCATTCACTCGCTCATTATCAATCTGTTCAAGTTTAATCAGGTTAACATAATTAATAATGGAGGTTAACGGTGTTTTAATATCATGTGAAACATTCGTGATCAGATCTGCTTTCATACGCTCGTTTTTCGTACTGTCATCCACCGCATGTAAAAGACCGCTGCCGATATTGTTGATCGCCTCTGCAAGTTTTTTATCTTCTCCATGCAGCCCTTCTGTGTCAATCTTATTGCTTAACACACCTTCTGTAATTTTCTCCACACCCTCATACACCTGATAATGCTCAACCGCAGACCGAAGCAGCGCATATGCCTCCATTCCGCTGAAGATCAGAAGCAGCACCAGACAGATCACCTGGTGGTAATAAAATGCTCCCATGGCAAGCACAAAACAGACGATCATGTGAACTGCAAAGACAACAAGCACACGTACCGTTACCGTCCTCTTCTCAAAGAACTTATCCATTCCCCTTACAAGCCAGCATGCAAGACTGTTTTCCCACATCACTTCCGCCTTCATCCGGCGTACCATACTCAGGTAAAAAATAAGAAACAGAACATCAATTAAGAGACTGACCGTTCCCGATGCAACAAGAAGTCCTGATACATTCCATGTTTTATTATTTACATGGGACAAAAGCATGATAAGTTCACTGGTTGCTGCAATAAAAACGGCGGTCACGATCTCCGTTTTTATCCGGTCGATAAAATTAAGATGAACTCCTTCTTCTCCATCCCTGTGTCCGGTCGCAAGTGTCAGATATACAAGACTTAACACCCATCCCATCAGACTGACCAATGCCGCAACGATACTGACTTTGATCCACGGATGCAGTCTTACATATTCCACCTCGGCATCATACAGATCATCTTTTGCCGTCAGATCCGTATCCACCCCGATCACAAGCACCACATTTTCTAACGGCAGATACATCTGATTGTTGTAACTGCCAAAAAAATAATTTTCCATGCCGCGGATATCGGTGCCAAATTCCTTTTTCTCCATATCATAGAGCAGATAATCTCCCATGGTCTTTGCCTCCATGAGAACGGTCTGTGTATCAAACTCCTGACCTTCCACTGAATCCGGCTGGTTGGTATACCACACCCCATTCTGTTTATACCAGTAACAGAAATTGGTGTCTTCACGCTTAAACTCATTTGTATACTGCAGATAACGCTTATCGTCCTCCGCACTCCGCTTATCACCTTTTTGTAACAGATGAAGGTAATCGGTCAGTTCACTGCATTTCTGCTCCATACATTTTGTATAGTATCCGGAATTAAAAAAATCATCTGTTCCGATATCCGTTACCTGCAGAATATTTTTACTGATCAACGATGCCAGAAGATATACGGCGATCGTGAGGATTACCGTAAAAAACAGATGCAGGATCATGCCTGCTAACTTACTGCCATATGTGTATGATTTTTTTTCCATATGAAGTCTCCATCTCCGTGCAGGGTCTTATTCTATATACCAGCGCACGGAATCTCCCCAGAATCAGTTCTTTTCAATCTTATATCCAACACCCCACACAACCTTTAAATAACGCGGCTCCTTTGGGTTGATCTCGATTTTTTCACGAATATGCCGGATATGCACTGCAACCGTATTATCTGCCCCGATCGCATCCTCATTCCAGATGCTCTCATAAATCTGGTTAATAGAAAATACCTTTCCCTGATTTTTGACTAAAAGCAGAAGAATGTTATACTCGATCGGTGTGAGTTTTACAACTTCGCCATCCACCGTAACTTCTTTTAAGTCATCATTGATCGACAATCCTCCCACTGTATACACAGATGCGCTGTTTTCTGCCGCATTTCCAAGCTGGGTATAACGTCTTAACTGCGATTTGACCCTTGCTACCAGTTCGAGAGGATTAAACGGTTTCTCCACATAATCATCTGCACCTATATTAAGACCTAAAATCTTATCTGCATCCTCCGTTTTTGCGGATAAAATAATGATCGGGATACTGCTTTCCTCACGTATCTTTAAAGTTGCACGGATTCCGTCAAGGCGCGGCATCATCACATCCATGATCAGAAGATGAACCTCATTCTCTTTTAAGATTTCCAATGCTTCCTCACCGTCATACGCCTTTAAAATATGGTATCCTTCCTGCTGTAAATATATCTCGATCGCCTCTACGATTTCCTTATCATCATCACACACTAAAATTGTCTGCATAAGAACCTCCGCTTCTTTTTGTGTCTTACTTTAAGTATTACACCAGATTTTACATTTATTTTAACAGGAAAGTTTAAATTGTTATAGAGCGGATTTCTTAATATTCCTTTAAATTGCTGCTGCATATGCAGTATTTCCCACATTTCTTAATTTAATTTAAGAAATTTACCTCAAATTTAAGAAATACTTTATTGCATTAAAAGTACAACCGCCTTATGATATCTTTCGTACCCACACAGGTATAGACAGGAAGTCCGTGACTTTTCCACATCCTTCCTGTAAATACAAAGAGTTTTACACAAAATGGAGGATAGTGTGAAAAAATACATTTTTCACACGCAAGATTTGTGCTTACGCACAAACTTGATATGCAAATAAAAACGTTGTTTTTATTAAAAAGACAGCGCAGGAATGGAGGATTCTTATGAAAAAAAATGTGCACACTGCAGGCAAAAGCAGGAAGCAGAAAAAGATCATGCTCCTTATTCTGGAGTTTGTGATCATTCTGCTCCTCGCCATTGCCCTTTTTATCACAACCAAATTATCTAAAATTGAAAAAAATAAGTTAGACATGAACGATGTCTCCATCAATGATGACCTCTCCGATGAGACAAAAGAATCGATGGCTCATTACAAAACGATCGCTCTCTTCGGACTTGACAATCGTTCCAATGGCAGTCTCTCCAAGGGAAACAGCGATGTCATCATGTTAGCGAACATTGATACAAAACAGCATACGATCAATCTGGTATCCGTCTACCGCGATTCTTATTTAGATACTGGCAGCGGTACTTATCAGAAATGTAATGCAGCATACGCAAAAGGCGGCCCGGAACAGGCACTCTCCATGCTGAATACAAATCTTGACCTTGCAATCACAGATTATGTAACTGTCGATTTTAATGCGATCATCGAATGTGTCGACCTTTTAGGCGGTGTGGATATCACGATCACAGACGATGAGGCAAGCCTGATGACCGGTTATATGAGAGAGTTAAATGAGCTGACCGGCCACAATTCCACCCCACCGGCTTCCGGTGGAACTTACACCTTAGATGGTGTACAGGCATGTGCCTACGCAAGAATCCGTTATGGTGGCGGTGATGACTACCGCAGAACAGAACGTCAGCGTACCGTTTTAACTGCAATGATGCAAAAAGCCCAGAAATCCAATATTCTGACACTCAACAAACTGATCAACGCAGCTTTCGGAGATATTCAGACAAGTTTTTCTAACACGGATCTGCTTGCCCTTGCTGCAAAAATTTTCAGTTATAACATTGGCGATACAACCGGTTTTCCATATGAAAAAACAACACACAAATACGATAAGATCGGTGATGTTGTTATTCCATGTGATCTTGCCTCTAACGTCACACAATTACATCAGTTCTTATTTGATGATAACAATTACACACCATCTGCAACCGTGCTTTCTAACAGTCAGCAGATCATTTCCAATACAGGATATAAACAGGGAGACGGCCATTAAGGCTGTCTCCCTCTGTTTGTCAGTCATTATCCAGTTCATCTATTTTTTTCCTGATGGCATCCATTCGTTCTGCCTCTCCCTGTATTGGCATCTCCAGCTTTCTTTTGCGTCTTTTTACCAGCAGTCCCCATTGTAAAAACAATACTCCGTCAATAATAAGAAACAACGCTGACAGGCTGATCTTTTTGCCTGCCACATACCCGATAAAAACATACAGGATCATCGGATTTATGACTGCAATGGAAATCATCGTTGTCAGGTCACTTTTCCGTCCCGTAAAAACATATAGATTTTCCCATTTTTTGTGAGATTCTTTTTTCTCCTGCTTTTCTAACATCACGTTCTCCTTTTAATCTTTATGATGTCTTGAAAAAAAAGAATGTTTTTCCGGCTTCTTTTCACCGGAATGTTCTTCGCCCTCTTTCCAGTGAAAATACTCAGCATCCAGATTGACATTTACATTTACTTCCGCTTTCGGAGTACTTTCCTCCCGGGTATCTTCCGGAATTTCTTCCACCTGTTCATTTTCCGACACAATTCCCGCTTTTTCAAAATACTCCTGATTGATTCTGATCTCCGGTTTGACCGCAGTATAAGGGGATGGCTCCATCTCACCCTTTTCTTTCGCTCTTTCCTTCTCAATCTCACGGTTGCGATCCTCAATCAAATTTAAATATTTATCCGTATCGGCAAGATTCTGCAGATGCCCTTTCAGATCTGACTGATCACGCCTTACAATATCTTTTTCTTTCTGGAGCTTTTCATTGGCATCCTTATAAATCTCCTGCATGGCATCTGTCGCCCTTTGCATGATCTCCTGCACATGACGCAATGCCTCATTTGTATACATAACGGACGCAGCATACACATCCTCTGCTTTTCCACTGGCATCTTTTAAGATATCTTCCCCAATCTTCGCTGCCTCGCGTCTGGCACGGTCTTTCCCCTGTGTCGTCAGTTCGTACTCATCCATCATGGCATAGATAGCCTTATTTAACTCAGCAAGCAGTTCTAACATTCTTTTTTTATCAAGGATAATTTTACTGCCAATACCGTCATAAGACTCACTGCCTGCAAGCAGTATATGCATCTGTCTTAAAATTTCTTCTGTTCTGTCCTGCGCACTCATGTTAATAACCATGCCTTTCAATAACCTATAAACTTTTTCCTGTTCGATATTTTACTAATTTTAACACTAACCGTATCAGCAAAACAACCAGTAAAATAGCGATCAATACGATTCCTGCGATCATGACGGCATATTTATTCGGATTTTTTATTAATTTTATGAGATCAGACGAATCATCTACCACTTTTCTTTCATGCAATCCGGCATAATATTGTGGAATATCCGCAATTCCATCTCCATTTTCATCCGGAAACGACTCCATATAATGTGCGATCGCCGTCCATGCCTTTAATTCCCCGCCATTATCTGTCAAAATCACATCTTCAAAATTTTCAATCGGTGTTCCATCTGCCTTTTTCGGCACAACAGACAACAGTCCATACGATGTTTTCGTCACCGCAGACAGCATCTGCCCACTGTAAAGATCTGCCACCACGCGATACATTTTATCATCTTCTAACTCCCTGCGATTGCCATCTGCATCCAGCAGATACACATCGGTAACACGGTTTAAGATCATACGATGCGGGTTGTAAGTAAACTGCAAACCGTACATATACAAACGTGCAGATGTCATCAGATCAGACACGGATGCGTCGATTTCTGCCACAGTTTTTAACTCTTTTCCTGTCAGATATGCTTCGATCAGCGGATACCCCGGCACACCGTCCGCACCGATTCCAAGTGAAAACGAATTAAACACATCCTCCACCGTAATGTTTCCTTTTGTATAGGTATCACGGATCGTTCCACTCGGCGCGATCGCCACATCCACGGGAGTGCCATTATAATCCGTACTGTTTGTGACCGCATAAGCATAGGCATCTGCGATGAGATCCCCCAGATTATGCTCGGTATGGATGTTGTAGAGATCCTCCAGGCTGTCAAATGCTACATCATTTTCCGCAAGTACCTGTTCTCTCGTAAACCCAAACTGTGCCAGATAATCGGTATCCACCGTCGCCATAAAAGAATTGATTTCTTCCTGTGTTGCAGCATCTTCCGCAATATCTGTCTCGATCGGAGTAAGTTGATATTCTTTCATGCCCCATCGCCCATCATCCTTTTGTTCCAGCGATAAGGAACCTAAGTACTTGCCATATTCCCCTGCGGAAACGATATAGGTATCCCCATGTACAATCGGCTCCTCCAGTTTTGTATGCGTATGTCCACTGATGATCACATCCAGATCCGGCACTTTTTTTGCAAGAATTTCATCCTCTGACTTTGACTCATCTTCTGAAGTTCCACTATGGGAAAGACAGATGATAATATCCGCATCTTCGTTTTTCTTAATTTCAGCTACAGTCTTTTTTACTGCTTCCACCGGATCCGTAAACTGCAGTTCACAGGTCGGTGCACATGCCAGTGCATCTTTTCCGAATACGCCAAGCAGCGCCACCCGGACATCGCCCTTTTGCACCATCACATAATCTTTCGTACCGTATTCCGTAAATGCATCACGGATCTGCTGCTGTCCTTCTGAGAGTCCCTGCTGTTCCATGGCATCCCAGTTGATATTACAGACAAGAAGCTCCGGCACGGTATCTCCGCTTTCCGCCGCGGTTTCAAGCATCTTAGCAAGTCCCTTTGAACGATAATCAAATTCATGGTTGCCAAGTGTTGTCGCCTCGCAGCCCAGTGCCCCTAACATCCGAATCTCTGCCGCCTGTGTCTCAAAAACGGTCTGCACCAGCGTTCCCATGGAAAAATCTCCACCATCCACTACTAATGTATCCGGATTTTTCTCCTTTTGTTCATCGATCAGCGTCTTGATCCTTGCGAACCCGCCGATCATTTCCTGTTTTTCGTCCACTACCGTTGAAAAACTGTTCAGATGGGAATGTGTATCATGCACAAACATGATATCAATCATTTTAGAGTCCGTCTGGTCTGCCGCCTTCACACTGCCGGACATCCCCATCATTCCCAAAACCAGAACAAAAACAAGGACTGCAGCCAGTCCCATTTTCCAATTTTTGATCTTTTCCCGTAACATATAAGTCTCCCTGTCTTACAAAGCATAATTTTGCTTTTTTTACTTATATTTTACTTGAACTTTTAAAATTAGTAAATGGTGGTGCAGTCCTAATTTTTACTTTATCCAAAATATTTTTTACAATAGATTGATCCTGTCTATGCAACCGTAAATTTCTTTGTGTCCTTCCTCAACATCAAAGATGCCTCCTGCGTCTGTTTCATCAGTTCACGCATATCTTCTGCCTGTCTATCAACATTGGTAACACGCTCTGCAATGCTTCCGGTACTTGCCGCACCATCATTTGCAGCTTTCGTTACCTCCTGAATGTTTGCAACCACTCCGCTGACCGAAGCTAAAAGCTGTTCGGATGCCGCGCTGAAATCCGTTACAAGTTCTTCAACATAGTTTGCATCTTCATTATAATCATCTGCCATTTTTTCAAAATCATCAAAACTCTCCGTGACGTCTCCTCCCACAAACTCTAACAGACGTTTTGCATCTGTGGTCAGTCTTGCAACTGCTGTCTGGACACGCTCTGTCACTTCCTGGATATTCCCGACCGTGCTCGCCGACTGCTCCGCAAGATTACGGATCTCATCTGCAACAACTGCAAATCCTTTTCCCGCCTCTCCGGCTCTTGCGGCTTCAATTGATGCATTCAAAGCCAGCAGATTTGTCTGAGAAGTGATTCCCATGATGGACTCCGCAAGAACACCGATCTGCTCCACGACTTTTGCATTTTCAAGTGCTTCCGATAAGCTGTCATTGATTTCCCCATGCACTTTCCTGATATTTGCACGGCTTGCACTGATCTTTTGTTTCGTATCAGCCGCTCTGGTATGGATCTCGTCAACTTTTCCGTTTCCCTCCTGTGCATGCTCTGCAATTCCTTTTGCAGCTTCCTCAATCTCTCCGGACATCGTATTCACTTCCTGTGCAGCTGCTGCGGTCTCCTGATTTCCGGCTGCAAGTTCCTGCGTGATACCAGATACACTGTCGATCTCGTCCGCAAGTTTTGTCAGTGCCGCCTCTGCTGTTCCAACCGTTTCATCCAATGTATCCGCTTCGCGCTGTACATAGCCGATCAGATGTCTCATATTGTGATGAATGTTACGAATGCTGCGTGCAAGAATACCGATCTCATCTTCACGTTTCAGGTATTTTTCCTCCACACGCTGCGTAAAATCGCCCTGTCCCATTTTTTCGGCAAACAGCGCAGATCTTTTGACGCCTAATGTAATGTCGAATGTAAGATACAGTACCCATATATCCGTGAGTATACACATAATAACCATAAAATAGAAAAACTGATCCTGTTTTGCTTTCTTTTCCTGCTGCATTTTCTGCAATATCGGCTGCAGTTCCTGTTGTATTTCTTCCTGGGAATATTCCGGGTGTTCCTCACTTACATATTCTTCCATGCTGGTGATCGCATCATTACGGATAGTACCCATATTTTTTGCTCCGACAACTACTCCATATAATCCGATTATTAAAATCTCAATAATCAGAATCGTCATTTTTACCTTTAATGATACTTTTCCACTTAGGGTCACATCAATATCCTCCTTTGTTCTTTCTGATTTATTCTCATAAACGATTTTATATTAATACCATTCTACTATCATTTAATTTTGATTACAATATACATCTTTGACAATTTATTTATCAGGTTTTTGTTTCCTGTCTGACTGAAAAAATGCGGCACATCCTGCCGGACACACCGCATTTTCATATTTCTGTTTATTTTAATGCTGCAGGATTGATCTTCTTTGTGCGGATATCCTCTTTTAACAGTGCAAGGAAATCTTCCTTGGAAACTGTGGTGGAATTCTGCTCTCCATGCAGTCTGTAGCTTACGGTTCCGTCAGCTGCTTCGTTCTTACCAAGCACTAACAGATACGGCACTTTCTCCATCTGTGCTTCACGGATACGGTAGCCGAGTTTCTCGTTTCTCTCATCGATCTCAACACGGATTCCGCTATCATCCAGATACTTATATAAGTCATGAGAATATGCGTTAAGTTCTTCATCCTCATTCTTGACCGGAAGGATCTTAGCCTGAACCGGAGCTAACCATAACGGCAGGTTTCCTTTTGTCTCCTCTAAAATGTATGCCATGAAACGATCGAGAGAACCTAAAATCGCTCTGTGTAAAACAACCGGTGTTTTCTTGGTTCCGTCGCTGTCAATATAAGACAGGTTGAATTTTGCCGGCAGACAGAAGTCTAACTGGCAGGTTGAAAGTGTATACTCATTACCGATCGCCGGTTTTACATTAACGTCAAGTTTTGGTCCGTAGAAAGCAGCCTCGCCGATCTCTTCTGTATACTCGATACCGATATCGTCAAGCACTTTACGGAGTGCATTCTCTGCGTTGTTCCACATTTCATCGTCATCATGGTATTTGACTTTATCTTCCGGATCTCTTAAGGAGAGTACACAGCGGTAATCTGTGATATTGAAATCTTTGTAAGTATCAAAGATCAGTTCTACTACTTTTGCAAACTCAGATTCGATCTGCTCCGGTGTTACAAACAGATGGGCATCATTCTGACAGAAATGTCTTCCTCTCTCGATACCTTTTAAGGTTCCACTTGCCTCAAAACGGAAGTCATGTGCGATCTCGCCGATACGGATCGGCAGATCTTTATAGGAATGCATTCTGTTCGCATAGATCATCATGTGATGCGGGCAGTTCATCGGACGGAGTACAAAAGATTCACCCTCCATTTCCATTGCCGGGAACATATTCTCTTTGTAGTGATCCCAGTGACCGGAAGTTTTATAAAGATTTACGGTACCAACACAAGGTGTCATAACGTGAAGATAACCAAGTTTGCGCTCTTTCGCTTTGATATAATTTTCAAGTTCCTGCCATACCGTGTATCCTTTTGGAAGGAACATCGGAAGTCCGCGTCCAACCAGATCGTCAGACATAAACAGGTGCATCTCTTTACCGATCTTTCTGTGATCACGGTCTTTTGCTTCCTCTAAGAGTTTTAAATGCTCCTCTAACTCTTCTGCAGTCGGGAAACATACACCGTAGATACGCTGCATTACATGGTTATTTGCATCACCTTTCCAGTAAACACCGGAATATTTGATCAGTTTAAAGTTTTTACATAATTTGGTATTGTCAACATGCGGTCCACGGCAGAGATCCGTGAAATCGCCCTGATCGTATACGGAAATATTTCCATCCTCCAAGCCATCGATCAGGTCAAGTTTGTACTCATCATCTTTAAAAAGCTCTAACGCTTCTGCTTTTGAGATCTCACGTCTGTAAATCTTTTTACCTTCTTTGCAGACTTTTTTCATCTCTTTTTCGATCGCTGCGATCACATCATCATTGACAGCAGTATCGCCAAGATCGATATCATAATAAAATCCTTCTTTTACAACAGGTCCTACCCAGAACTTTGCGTTCGGATATAAGTGTTTTACTGCCTGTGCCATCACATGTGCACAGGAATGGTTGAGCGTATTCAGTCTCTCGTCTTCTTTAAAATCTACCATGATTAATCTCCTTTTCCTAAACTAAAAAGTCCCTTATACAGACAACGTATCTGTATAAGGGACGAATAAACATTTTTATCCGCGGTTCCACCCCGTTTATCTCCATGTGGAAAATCACTCATTTTGATGATAACGGAATCACCGGACCGGATTAGGGCCGCTCAGAGATGGTCTTCCTGAAGTTCCATTTTAAGATACTCACACCAAAATGTATCTCTCTCTTTAAAATTTCCGATCAGTACTCTTCTCTTCAATGCGTTTCTTTGATTTTATTTCATAGAATGCATTCTGTCAAGTTTATTCTTTCATACATCACACCTCAATATATGGATATTCGTGGAAATAATCCATGATCAGTTCCACCATCTCCACATTGATTTCTTTGACCAGCGGACATTCTGTGTAAACATCATATCCACCAGCACCGCTGTAACGGTAATTATTCAGGCATAATGTAAATTTATCTTCATCTAAAACCGGCTTTCCGTCTCTTGAAAGCCCCACGATCCTGCTTCCGACCGGGTTTTTTGGATTGATTTCAAAATCCACACCCATATAATAGTCATAATTATAATGTTCCACCTTTGGAACCAGGAAGCTGTCGGAAACACAGACATTTCCTTCGTTATCATATGCAAAGTATTCTGCACTGCGCTCCATTACTGTCTTTAGCTGTGCACCCGTGATCTCACAGACCACAAGTGTATTCGGATATGGATAAGTGGCTATGATATCGCGTGTGCTCACTTCACTGCGGAAACCTGCGATTTCATTTGCCAGACCGACGGACGATAACATTGCTCCCGAAAAATGAAGCTGGATACGGTTTAAAAAATCGGCGATCGGTGAGCCATACAATGCCATTTTTACCTTTTCTTCCGGCATGATTGCACGGCTCAAATGACCAATTGGCTGATTAAGCCATGCCTGCACGGAATTTTCCGTAGAACGGTATTTATCTGCAAGCCCAGCCCCCTTTGTGGGCTCTGACTGCCGCAATTCGGACCTGATGCTCTTTTTATCCTCTGTCACGGTGACCTCCAGATACTGATATTCTTTTGCATTATCACATGGCTGTACTGTATAAGTTCCAAACAGCTCTCTTCCAGGCACAGACATATGCTGATGTCCGGTCAGTAAGATATCAAAATCCAGTTCCTTACAGATCCTGTAACCCACATTTTCAGTCGTCTTAGAAAGCACCGCTCCGCTTTCTAAATCACACTCAAAACCTCCGTGATAAATGCAGATCGTAAGATCTGTCTGCTCTTTCATCTGGGCAAGTGCCCTCTTCGCTGCCTCAAAAGGATCTGTAATATGGATTCCTTTTAAGTTTTCTTCTTTTTCCCAGATGTTTACATAATCCGTTACAATACCAGCGATACCGATGCGCAATCCGTTTTTCATCGTATGAAGTTTCCATGGAAACAGGATGTTTCCTTCCTCATCCATGATATTCTGGCACACACATACACCGTTATTTCTATTGCGATATGCCGCCTGATAATCTAGTCCGTAATTAAAGTCATGATTGCCAAGTGTATAATAATCGTATCCGCAGTCGTTCATAATATCTGCGATCACTTCCGGAGAGTTTGCAACCTGACGGCAGTAATAAGCAAAGGCGGAGCCTTGTAAAATATCTCCGCCATCTATGATGAGTGTCTCATCATCCTTGTTAAAATCTGCCGCACAGCCAAAAAGTCCTACCGGTTTTACATCCATATCCCCATAAGTCGTCGGATAAAAATATCCGTGCACATCTGAGGTAAAATAAACTTTTAACTTTTTCTGCTGCATGTTTTATCCCTTTCAATAACCTGCAAATTTGAGTATGCGACTCAAATTTGTGTGCGTAAAATCTTTCATATATGGATTTTTCGCACTACTAACCCCTTGCTAATTTTGTACGGATCTTTGATGAGATAACTTCAATAATTAAGATCAGTACGATCAGTCCGGCAAGAATTGCTCCTACCTGATTCCATTTGTATGCACTCATCGCAAAGATAAGCGGTGCACCGATACCACCGGCACCAACCAGACCAAGTACTGTTGCATCTCTTAAATTCATATCAAAACGATAGATCAAAGTAGACATAAAATCTGGGAACAACTGGGATAAGATACCGTAACGGATCTTCTGGAACATCGTACATCCTGCTGCATCTAATGATTCCAGGATCTTAGTATCCAGATCCTCAATGCTCTCGATAAACATTTTACTGATCATACCGATCGAACAGAGTGACATGGTGAGCAGTCCGGCAAATGGTCCAGGTCCTGTCACACGGATAAACATAAGTCCGTATACAAATGCCGGAATCGTACGGATCGCCATAATAAATACACGGAAGATCAGTGCAACCGGCTTCGGCATCAGATTTGCTGCCGCAAGGAAAGAAAGCGGAATGGATAATACTGCACCGACGATCGTTCCTAAGAATGCGATACACATGGTTTCCAGTAACAGATAAGCAACACCGGATGTGGAAAGGTCAAACAGTAAATTCGTATCTGGGTGGAAAATTCCGCTGATGATCTTTCCTGCGACGGAAAGTCCGCTTCCGTTTGATCCGGTAGACTGAACCGTAGAAAGTGACCATGCAAGAAGTGCTGCAACAATCAAAGCCACAATGATCTTTGCGTACCAGGTCTTTGGTTCCTGCTCGTACATTTTTTTGATTGATTCATTCATTTTGCCGGTTCCTCCTACGTTAATTTCTTTCTGATATAATGGCTGATCGCTTCAATAATAAGAACGGTGCCAAAGAGAACGATCAGAATCATTCCTACACTGTCATATTCGCGCCATCCGATCTTTTCATTTAAGATCAGTCCAAGTCCGCCTGCTCCAACATATCCCAGGATCGCTGCGTAACGCACATTTCCCTCGAAACAGAATAAACATACAGACATGTATGCTGGCAGTACCTGCGGCATGATCGCAGAAATAAAGGAGTACGCCTTTCCTGCACCCATGGCTTCCATCGCCTCATATGCCCCCATATCGACCGTCTCGATCATCTCGTATAACTGTTTTCCGACATATGCAAAGGTAAATACTGCGATTGCAAAGGTACCTGCCATCGTACCAAGTCCCCAGATATATGTTGCGATAAGAGCGGCAACCAGCGTCGGGATCGTACGCACGATACTTAAAAATACACGGACCACACCAATCACAACTTTATTTTTGATCAGGTTGCTGGACGCTAAAATCGCAAAAGGAATCGCAAGCACACCACCCACAAAAGAGCCGAGCAGTGACATTTTGATCGTATCAAAAAGTGGTCCCCAGATACTTGAGATGTAACCGACTTTCGGCGGGAACATCTGCGCTAAAATGTCAAAGAAAAACCGTATTCTCGTCACAAGTGTTGTCATGGAAAAACCTGTAACTTTCACAGAGATCCATGTTGCGATCAGAACCAAAAGAATGATAAGCGGTGCACGGGAGCATTTTTCTTCCACAACCTTGCCGTTGGCAAGCACAAGTTTTTTCGGTTTAAATATTTTATCGTATAATCCCATTATGCTTCCTCCGTTTTCTCCGGAATCTTTCCTTCGTAAATTGTGTTCAACACGTCCTGTGTCACATTTTCGGAAGGGCCGTCATAGACGATCTTTCCGGCGCGGATTCCAATGATGCGGTCTGCATATTCAAGTGCTAATTCCACATGATGAATATTGATAAGGATAGAAATATTCATATCCTGATTAATTTTTCTGAAATCACTCATAACCTGTTTTGCCGTTACCGGGTCAAGTGCTGCAACCGGCTCATCTGCTAAGATGATCTCCGGATTCTGCGCAAGTGTACGCGCTAAAGCAACACGCTGCTGCTGCCCACCGGAAAGCTGGTCTGCACGGATATATGCTTTATCCAGAATACCGACTTTATCCAGACTCTCAAGTGCCTGCATTTTGTCTTCCTTTTTAAACACACCAAGCAGAACTCTCCAGAAAGGCATCTCCGGCACTTTTGCCATCAATACGTTACGGATTACTGTTGTTCGTGTGACAAGATTAAATGACTGGAAGATCATTCCAATCTTTCTGCGGAAAGTACGAAGCTCTTTTCCTTTTAAGTTCTTAACCTCTAATCCATCCACCGTCAGAGTTCCTGATGTGATGTCATGCATACGGTTGATCGTCCGCAGTAACGTGGACTTTCCTGCACCGGAAAGACCGATGATCGCTACAAATTCACCCTGTTCGATCTTTAAATTGACATTGTCCAGTCCCACTACCCCGTTCGGATATACCTTCGATACGTCCTTAAACTCGATCATAAATTTAAACCAAACCTTTCTTTCACCTGCTGTTTTTATGGTGTGTGTTTTTTATAGGTGTATACTCATTGAAAGGCTGCCGCAAAGCCGGTTTCCCGGCTCTGCAGCAGCCCTCCTGCTGCCCGTCATACTGCCTGTTATTATTTCGTTGTTACTGTCCACTCCCTGTCAAACGTTCCAGTAACGATTAGTTTGCTGCACTTAATTCCTGGATCAGTTTCTGTGCTTCTCTCTCTTTATCATAATCAGAAGACTGTGCCGGCTCATATCCGTTGTGGCTGTAGATAGAGATAACTGCCTTACCTTCCTCTGTGTTACCGATATTGATGAGTGCTGTCTGGATTGCTGATTTTAAGCCGTCATCCATGATCGGAGATGTCTTGCTGACACAAACTGTATCATTGTAGATCGGATCTGTTACACCGATAACATTTGTCTCTTCCCAGATAGATTTTGTACGACCAAATTCACTTGTCCAGCTTTCTTCATAGTCACGTCTTGCATCTGCATAAGTTACAAGTACGTCGATCTGTCCGGAAGCAAGTCTTGCAAATGCACTTGCGTAGGAATCAGACTGTACTGCAGAAGAAAGATCTGTAATACCTTTCTGGTATCTGTCCTGTAACCATAAAGCCGGGTAAATATAACCTGCCGGTGAGGAAGATGACATAACACTCCAGTTTGCACTGTTTAAATCATCCCATGTAAGTTCTTCGCCGGAGTTTACTTTATCAGCAAGTTCCTGTCCTTTATCAGAAGGACCTGCGATAAATAATGCACGGTAAGAAACTGCCTGTTTGTCAATGCCTTCTGTAGGCTGTCCATCATTCCAGTCTGCAGGATTGTCAGAGTCTTTATTTAAACCATCTCTGGTTGCTGTTAAGATCACATCTGCTCCATCATCATAAAGTACATAGGTACCGCCCGGGATAAATCCTACATCAGCGGTTCCTGCTGCAAGAGCCTCACCTACTGCCTCAAAAGTTGTACCAACAGTGATCTTAACCTCTCCGATATCATATCCTAAACCTGCTAACTCTGTCTGCATTAAATTTGCAAGCGGTTCTGTTGCAGTTACGATCTCGTCCGGATCTCTGGATGGAACAAAGTATACGTTTAACGTATCAATCTTTACGTTGTCAGCAGAAGCTGCCACGTCAGAACCCTCTGTTGCAGCTACTGTATTATCTGTCGTATTATTGTCTGCTGCGCTGCTATCATTTGATGCGCTGTTTCCACATCCTGCAAATGTACCCATGCATAATGCTGCTGCAAGTAACATAGCAATTTTTTTCTTCATAATGAAATGTTCTCCTCTCTCTCCTGCATCCATTTCCATGCAGGCGTGCACACTTTTGTTGTTGCTCTTTCAGGAATTGTCCGGCCAATGATCAGGCACTGTCTCCGAGTTCGAGCTTTGTTGGCAGATACACCTTCATCGTATCTTTTCTGCCATCTAAAATCCGCTCTAAAAGAAGCTTTATGGCAGTCGTCCATACAATATCAGGCAGCATGCGAAGACTTGTATACGTCGGATATTTCGTCGAAAGTGTCTCAATATCACGGTAAATCACCACCGCAATATCTTTTGGAATCCGGTATTTTAATTCTTTGACCGCTTCTAATGCTCCCTCTGCGACCTCATCATTTCCCAGAATAAGAACTTCCGGCACTTCATCTGTCAGAAGCATTTCCTTCGTGAGCAAATATCCACTCTCATGACTGATCTCTCCGACCTTAAAATAGCCTTCCTGATAACAGCCTTTTTTCTGAAGGATCTGCTTTAATCCATTCAGACGACGTGCTCCGATACGCACCATATCATCTTCATATATACCGCCAATATAACCAATGCTGCGATACTCCTTCTCGTCCATCAGATAATGCACCATATCGCTTAATCCCTGCTCGTAATCCATGAGGATCTGATCAAACTCATAATCCTTTTTATCTGAATTAACAAACAGGATCTCCGTGCTTAGTGATCGTAAAAAATCAACTTCCACTTCCGAGAATAAACCAAATGCAATGATACCGTCCACCTGCTTTACCTCTCCGTAAACCAGACGTAAAAATACAATATCTGCTTTCTGTGCAAAACTTCCGGATAAATTATCCGCCGAAGTAATACTCACATCCGGCCTGTCTCTTCTTACGATATGCCAGTCCGCAACTCCGATGACGATCTGTCTGTCTCGTTTGGCATGACGCATCTTAGGCGGGACATATTTCAACTCATGAGCGATCTTAATTATTTGGTTTTTTACCTCAGGTGTCACAGATAATGTCTCATCCTGATTCAACACTCTCGACACCGTCGCAGCTGACACATGTGCCAGCTTAGCAATCTCTTTGATTGTTGCCATATAATCACGCCTTTCTTCTGCATTATATTTCACGATTTTACAGATTTCAATAGCTTTAGTAAAGTTTTACTAAAATTTTACCCAGTTTATACAAAAGAGAGAATATTTATCAGGTACGTTAATAAAAATCATTAATTCTGCTGATAAATATTCTCCCTTTTGCTGATGCTGTGTTAAAATCCTGGCTGCAATTTTTCGAGCTGTCCTACACATGATGGTTTGTTGGGCTATGAGTTCCCCGGCTAAGGGTGGCGTCGCAGTTTTGTGAGTGGCAAATTGCATCAAGCCGGGACTGTTTTGTTTCCGTTGTCCGAAAATAAGAAACTCTAAGCATGCCTGATTCAGGTTGGGGCGGAGTGACGTGTGCGTCCTAAATGTGCCGTCCGGGCACATTAGGACTTGTGCTGCCGTCCATGGCAGCACAACACTGTGTTACGGACAGGCATCCTAAGAGTTTCTAATTTTCTTCCAAAGTCACAAAACAAGTCTCGGCTTGATGCGATTTGCCAGCCGCAAGGTTGTGAACCACCCTTAGCTGGGGAACTCATTTTACAACCTTGGGGGTGCGTAAATTTTTAGTGTTTTGTGTCTGAATCTGATTAAAAAGATATTTCCAAATAACTATATTCAATGGTTTATTATTTGTTTGATAACGTTGGCAAAAACTTCAATGTATCCAACTATGCTCATGTTTATTGCCATACACATTTGAAAAAATATTTTGTGTTATTGATCGGACAATTTACGAAACGATTCTTATAATATAATGTAGCATATAAAAATTCTGGGAAGTCATCAGGCTGAATATTAGTGATACAGCACATTAGGATTTTAAGCATATTTCCATTCGTGCGAATCTCAAAAATCCATACCTACGCCCCATTTTTGAGATGAACCGCCCACTCAAATGGTGTTCACAACCTGACAGCTGGCATCTTGCGCAAAGCCGAAGCTGATTTTGTGACTTTGGGAGAAAATTAGAAAATCTTAGTGTGTCTGTAGTTACACAGTGATGTTCTGCCATGGATGGCAGAACAAGGCAGCATCGAGTCATGGATGACTCGTTGTTGCCGTTCACGTCACTTCGCGAAAATCTAACTCAGACACACTTAGACTTTTCTTATTTTCGTACAACGGAACAAAAATTACTTCGGCTTTGCGCAAGATGCCATTCACAAGCCTATGAAACACCATTTGGACGGGCGATTTATTTCATAAACAAACCATCATTTGGCGGGATACTCGTATTTTAATGCCTGCAACAAACAGCATCTTTTTAAATCATCATGTTCTTAATCGTTCCAACTGATATGTAATTCGAAAGAACCGCTCCGGCATCTGTTCCATCCGCTGCTTCTGTTTCCGGGAGTCCTGCGGCAGAAAAGATAATGCTTCCATCCGGTCTGTCCATCCGCTTATAGTTATCCCTGTAATACTGGTTCTGATCCGGGATACGATTCCACAGGATTCCTTTGTATTCTGCTAATGTGCATCCCGGAAAATTTACATTCCAGATCTCATTTTCCGGCAGCTTTTTAGCAATCAGCTCTTTTGCGACCGATTCTAAATACGCATCTAAAACCTCGCACTCATCTTCCTCTGCAACCGAAAATGCAATCGCAGGGACTCCGCCGCAGAGAGCCTCCATTGCTGCCCCGATCGTACCTGAATATAAAATATCACGTCCGACATTATAACCTGCATTGATGCCGGAAAATACAACATCCGGTTTTTCTTCCATCAGACAGCCCAATGCCACTTTCACACAGTCTGCCGGTGTTCCGCCCACACTATATGCCGTTACTCCCACAACCGGAAAATCATATGGTTTTACTTCTAAATCTCCACGCACAGTGATCCGCTGTGACATTGCGCTGCACTGCGCATCCGGCGCAACCACCCACACTTCACCAAGTCCCGCAGCCATCTTTGCAAGACGATGGATACCAGGTGCTTTAATTCCATCATCATTTACTACTAAAATACGCATATGTTTTCTTATGTATTCTCTTTCCTATTGTAATGTCAATGTCACTGTCACCACGCCGTTTGCAGCAGATGCCTGGATCAGAAGCGGCTGTGAAAACGTATTGGTAAACTTAAGGTCTTTGCTCGTTCCTGCTATCGCAGCATCATATCCCTCCGGAAGATATGTAACCGGCAGGGAATGTGGATACCGCTGTGTTGCCGGAAGTCCTGCATACCGCATTGCAGCATAAAGTGTCGATGATACCTGGCACACACCTCCGCCGATTCCGGTACCAACCGTACCACTGATATAGATCGGTGCTACAACATATCCATTTGCCGCAGTACGCGGTAAAATCGTGGAACTGAATGAAAATGACTGTCCCGGCTGTACCACAACACCATTGATGCGAGCTGCTGCCAGTTCTACGTTGACAGCTCTCGGAACAGTTGCATCATATTCCGTCGTACAGGTACCGATCACGTTTCCCTGTGTTACAACAGTTCCGGATGCAGCCGTATTTGATGTAACTGTACCGGCAGGTACATTTCCGCCTCCATCTCTGCCCTCTGCTTTTCCATAGGACACATAATGGCGACAGTATGCTGCCATATCATTATCAAATGCCTGCTGCAGATCTGTATACTTTGCACGATATGCCTGTGGATTAAAATCTGCAGAACAGCTTCTCCCTTCCTTTAATCCATAATTTACAAAATGATTAAAGAGTGCCGTTTTATTATTTCCAAATGCTGCCGCCACATCCGGATAGGCACTGCGGTAGTAATCAGCATCAAACACCGCCTGATAGGCACTGCGCTCTGCCTGTGTTGCAGCCTCGGCAAACACCGGACTTGTCAACAAAAGACCAGCACATGTGAGAAACGGCAATATTTTTTTCACCCAATATTTTCTTCGTGTCATGATAATCCTCCATTTCTTCGTATAAAAGATCTTCCATATATGGATTTTTACACTGTCTCCCCATGACTTATTTTCACCTGGTACTATAGATATGGATTCATCATATCAGACATGACTATTTTATACAATAGATCGTTTTTTAATCTAACTCAAATTTCCTTTTTACAGCATCCACCAGATAATCGGCTGTGCCCTCTGTCCCAAGCATGCTGCTGTCGATCATGATCTCTTTAAAGCGCTGATCGTTCGGAAGAAATCCTGCATAATGCATATGATAATGATCTCTTGCCTCGTCCACCGCACGGATCATTTTGCGGGCATCCTCTTCATCCATATTCAGATCATTGACACAGTTCGCAACCCGCGCCTCATAAGGTGCATATATATAGATCCGGAGCAGATTCGGTTCATCTGCAAGGATAAAATCCGAACAGCGCCCGACAATGATACAGGATTCCCGTTCTGCAAGGAATTTGATGATATTCTGCTGTGCATCAAATAATTTATTCTGAAGGTCATCCGTCTGCGTTCCAAGCGGATACATCATACGCCGGAAACTGTTAGTTTTTACTTTTTTCTTTGCGCTCTCCTCGATCTCATCAATTTTTGATACCGGAAGATTCAGCTTTTTTGCAGCCTCCTCCACGATATCGCGGTCGTAAAATTCGATCCCCAGTTTCTCACTCATCCGCATTGCGATCGGACGTCCAAGGCTTCCAAACTGTCTGGCTATCGTAACAATATATTTTTTCTTTTCCATGATAATACCTCCATTCCTGCGTGTAAAAAGCTATCGAGCTTATTTTCACATTACCAATCCTAAAATCAAAAATCCGATCACAGATACTGCTGCACCGATCAAAACATATGGAAGCTGTGAACCTGCATGCTCAAGGTTGTCAATTCCTGCACCGTTCGAAGCAAGAACCGTGGTGTCACAGTAAAAACATGCGTGGTTTCCAAATGCACATCCGGAGAGGATTGCTGCCATTACAAGCACGATATTTGCTCCAACACTTGCACCAAGTGGAAGTAAAACAGGTGCAACCAGTGTACATACGCCCCATGCATTTGCGATCATAAATGCAAGCAGTCCTACAATGATAAATGCGATCATCGGGAATACTGCGCCCGACATGATCGGTTTGCACAAATCTACAAAAAACTCTGTCATTTCCATTTCACTTGCGATCTTCTGGAAAGTCAGTGCTGAAATTAAAAGAATAATGATCGGAAGCATATCTGCAAATCCTTTGACAAAGGTATCCCAGAATTCGGAAAATGTCATGATCTTTGCTCCTATATATAATACCATACAGACAAGAATTGCAATGATCGCTGCTACCACAAGATCACCGGTTGCAACTGCAATGTCGACTAACACTGCAAGTGGAATTACAAAGAACCATACGCTTCTTCCTTCTTCTTCGCCATACTCAGAACCAATGTTGTATTTTCTGCTGATATCACTGTATGTTTTCCCGGTTGCTGCAACACGGTCATATGCTTTTTTCATTCCACCCAGTTTCGGGAACCAGCCCATACAGAAAAGGAATACGATAATAAGTGCAACGATCGGGTATACACAATACGGAACCGCCATCAGGTAAGTTTTCATCAGACTGCCGCCTGCAAGACTCTTAACACAGTCCTGCTGAAGGAAAATCGCTCCAAAATAAGCTGCCCAGGAAGAAAACGGAATCAGTACACAGACCGGAGCACCTGTGCTGTCTAAAAGGTATGCAAGTGCTTCTCTCGGCACTTTCTTCTTATCATAAGAACCTTTCATTGCAGTTCCGATCGATAAAACATTTAAATAATCATCCACAAAGATCAAAATTCCTAAAAGAAATGTGGTAAATAACGTCTTTCTTTCCGTACTACAGATTTTTGTGACAATCTTTGTAAAACCAAAACTTCCTTTTGATGCTGTAAGCAGTGCTACAAGACTGCCAAACAATCCACATATCAGAATAACATATGCTTCATCACTCATTACCCCTTCCAGTGTGGATACCCACTCTGTGAGGAAGTTTTGTTTCCATAAGACAAGTGCACCAACCATAGAACCGGCAATCAGGAATGCCTCACATTTTTTTGTCGTGATCGCACCAACCACAATGACAAGTACAATTAACGTAGCAATCAATCCATAGCTCATAACCAATCATCCTTTCCTCTGGCTTACAGATAAAAAAGGACCGGAAGTATTCCTTCCGGCCCCTTTGCCATTTTTTGTATGTAATAAAGTCCTTTATCGTTATACCCATCTTAAAGGGTTTTCCCTTTTGAATCAAGAATGAGCTTTATTTTCGTCTGTGACAGACAAATATTTTTGTACAGTTTTGTTTCCAAAAGACAAATCACTGCTGTTTGCACTATAATTTCGAGTTCTGACAGCAGATCCAGTTTATTCAATATAATAATAGATCATCAGCGCATTATAAAGCTCCTGGCTTTCAAACCGGTTATCAAAATCTCTTCCGGTGATCTGCTCGATCCGCTGAAGTCTGTATTTTACTGTATTTTTATGTGAGAAAAGCCTGTCTGCTGTTCTCTGCAAATTACAGTCACTGCCAAAATACGCCCACATTGTCCCGATGAGCTGCGTATGGTTCTTTTTATCGTATGCTAAAATTTCCCCTAAGACCTCATCTACAAACCGCTTCATCGGCTCTGTATTTTCATAGGACATCAGAAGACGGTAAAATCCCATCTGGTCATAAAACACTACTTCATTTACTCTGTGGATATGCTCTAAAATAGCATTTGTCCTCGACGTCTCATGAAAACTCTTCTGAAGTTTTGAAAGACTGCTGCACTTTTCTCCAATGTTTAACGTATAACAGATTCCCTCATGTTCACTTTGCAAAAAAGCAGTAAATTCATCAAATATCTCTGTGATGATCTGCCTGCATCCACTGCAGTCCTTCATAAACCCTATCATGCGGTCGCCATAACAGGAAATGATCGCCGGGTATTCTTTCTTTGCAAAGAGTCCTTTTAACACTTCTGCATAAGAACGTACCTCATCATTGGAAAGATCCTCCGGATGAAGCACAAATACCTGTTCCATCACGGATATGTCCTGTCCCATCTGCTGGCACTTGTGTTCGATATTATGTACATTAATGCTGTTTCCAAAAATAATCTCTGCAAGCAGACTGTCCTGAATATCTTTCCTGTCATCTAAATAAGCAATCGCATGACCAAGCTCCTCAAAGAAATCCAAAAGCGGCACATCCCATGGCATGGTAAAAAGCGGAAAATCATTCTTTTCCGCTAAATCTATTACCTTTTCATCGATCTGCGTCACATAATTCTCTCCTACAAGAAGCAGTGCACAGGACATCTTAAGTTCGATTGCTTTTTCAATCGTCCGATACAGATCAAAGTTTTTTCGCTGGGTTACCGGTCCACTGATGATCAAAAGTTCCTGACCATGAACCCATTTTTCAAAATTAATATTCTCTGCCTTATAGGACCAGCGAATTCCCCGCTCCATCCCGCCGGTTCCGGCAACCACTTTCGCCTGCGACATTGTCGTAAGCGAAAGCAGATCCTTGCATTGAAACATTCCCCTGTCACATCCTTTTACTATTTCAGTAAATCAATCGCTCCTGTGACCTGTGCAGGTGTCTTTTGAAACAGAAATTCTCCATTTCTTACAGAAGCAGTGATTCCTGCTCTTTCACAGATCGCCTCAAATTCTGACTTTGCATCCAGCACGATAAAGTTTGCCGGTTTGCCTTCTTCGATTCCGTAATGATCCATAATATTCATTGTAATAGCGCCATTTCTCGTCACAAGATCAAGATCATTCGTAATCTCCTCCGGTGACATCATCTGCGCAATATGGATACCATGATCTAATATCATCATCATATTACCGTTTCCAAGCGGATACCACGGATCAGACATGGAATCCTGCGCAAAGCAGACGTTGATTCCATTATCATTCAGTTCTTTCACACGCGTGATACCACGGCGCTTCGGATATGTATCCTGTCTGCCTTCCAGATAAATATTTTCTGTCGGGCAGGAAATAAAATTGATCCCGGATTTTTTGAACAGCTTCATCATGCGGAATGCATAACTGTTATCAGCAGAACCAAAAGAGCAGGTATGGCTTGCTGTTGTCCTTGTTCCGATTCCTTCCATCAGTGCAAGTGCATTTAAAAGCTCCAGAAAACGGCTCTGTGTATCATCTGTCTCATCACAGTGAACATCAATCAGCTTATCATATTTTGTTGCAAGCTCAATGACTTTATGAATGGATTTTTCACCAAACTCTCTTGCCAGTTCAAAATGTGGGATCGCACCGACACAGTCGGCTCCCATCTTTAAACCTTCCTCCACCAGCTCATCGCCGCCTTTATAAGCATACATGCCTTCCTGTGGAAATGCAACTATCTGAAGATCTAAAATGTCTTTTACTTCTTCCCTTACTTCAAGAGCTGCCTTTAATCCGGTAAAAGTCGGATCTGTGACATCAATATGTGTACGGATTGCCTGCACACCATGAAGCATCTCTTTGCGGATTCCACTGTAAATGCGTGCTTTCATCTGCTCTACCGTCATATTTCCCTTTGATTCACTCCAGCGCTGGATGCCTTCAAACAATGTTCCCGAACCATTCTGCTCTCCCATATCTGCGGTAAACACATAATCCAAATGAAGATGCGGATCAACATATGGCGGAATCACAAGATTTCCACCCACATCGATCGTCTCACATTCCTGTGGTATTTCTTTTGCGATTTTTGTAATTTTACCGTCCTCTACAAGGATCGATACCGGCTCTTTTTCCCCTTTTAATCTCACATTTGTAAATTTTTTCATATTTGTATTCCTCGCTTCCATTTTATTTGCATTTCATACAGGCATTTACTCACAGTTCTTTTGTCCTGACCTGCTAACACCATGACATCATCTGTAACTTGTTGTTCTGGTTTGAAAAAAGGCGCTAAGGTATCTGCCTTAGCGCCTTTGCTAACTTGTTTGTTCTTCATGTACAAATATTATCATCCGTCTGAAATGTCGTCAATGAAATGAGAAATCTTCTGTTTCTTTTTATTCCCTGGTACGAATAAAACGCGGTTTATTTGTTCTTAAAGAACAAATTCCTCTCTTTCCTTTATGCTCTGCTGCCTTTATTCGCTTTCTCCTTGATACACCACATTTCCATCAATGATCGTATATAAAATATGAGTATCCACAGCAAACGGATTTTCCCTTGTCAGGACAAAATCCGCATCCTTTCCCTCCTCAATGCTTCCGACGCGGTCTTCGATTCCGATATGCTTTGCAGCATTGATCGTAATTGCTTTTAATGCATCAAACTCACTGAGTCCGTTAAACACCGCACGTCCTGCACAGAGTGCCAGATAACGTTCCTCGATCACCGGCGAATCTGTAATGATCGAAACCTGGCAGCCTGCTTTTGCAAGTGCAGCCGGTGTATGGAATCCTTTATGGCGCAGTTCATATTTGGTGGCATGTCCAAAAGACGGCCCCACTGCAACCGGATATCCTTCTTTTGCAAGATCATCGGCGATCAGGGCACCATCCGTTGTGTGATCGATCCTAAGATCCACATGAAATTCTTTTGCAATACGGATCGCCGTATAGATATCATCTGCGCGGTGCGCATGGGCTTTTAACGGCATCTCACCGCGGATAACAGGAAGAAGCGCCTCCATTTTTGCATCATATGCCGGCATCTTTGAAAAATCTACCTGCATATCCGCGTCCGTTTTCTGTGAATTATCCATCACTTGTTCCTGCGCCTGTTCCCATGTATGTTCCATCTGAAGTTCATTCCAGCCTTCCGGGCAGCCTGCCGCCTGTAACTGTCTGTCATATATTTTTGCCTTTGTCAGTGCTTCACGCAGCTTCGCGGCAACAGACATCCTCGAATAAACACCTTTTTCCTTATAACAGTTTTTAGGATTCTCACCAAAAGCGATCTTCATAGCGGTTTTCTCTTTGACCAGCATGTCATCCACACGTTTTCCGTAAGTCTTGATAGCGCAGAATGTTCCGCCAATTACATTCGAACTGCCCGGTCCGGTACAGACACAGGTCACACCGCCTTCGCGTGCCATCTGGAAAGTCTCATCCTGCGGGTTAACTGCATCTACCGCCGAAAGCTGCGGTGTCACAGGATCCCCTAATTCGTTGTAATCCTCCCCGGCAAATCCGGTCGCATATCCATCTAATCCCATGTGGCAGTGCGCATCCACAAACCCCGGATAAATATCGATTCCCATCGCATCGATCACTTCCGCATCATTGATGATTTTTCCTTCTAAAACCGGCGCGATCTTTTTTATTTTTCCATTCTCCACCAGAATATCTGCCACAAATGGCTCTTCCTCTATGGCATTGTGGATCGTTCCCTGTTTGATCAATAAGTAATTGCTCATGTGCGTGTCTCCTGTTCCTGTTTTTTATACCTGATTATTCTCTGTCTTACATAGTTAATCCCCAGGTCATAATCATATTATACCATAATTACTGCATATGATCTGCCCGGCAAATGCTGGTTTGGGTGTGAGTTGAGTTCCTCTGTGTAGGGTGGTTCCGGGGGTTTTCGATTGGCAAATTGCATCAAGCCGGGACTGTTTTGTTCCATTGTCCGAAAATAAGGCAAGTCTAAGTCAGCCTGATTTAATGTTTCTCGGAGTGACGTGTGCGTCTTAAACGCCCCGTCCGGGGGCATTAAGACTTGTGCTGCCGTCCGTGGCAGCACAACACTGTGTTACGGACAGGCAGACTAAGATTGCCTAATTTTCTCCCAAAGTCACAAAACAAGTTCCGGCTTGATGCGATTTGCCAGCCACAAGGTTGTGAACCACCCTTCGCTGGGGAACTCATTTTACACCCTTGGAAGTGCGTAAATTTTTAGTGTTTTGTGTCTGAATCTGATAAAAAAATATTTCCAAATAACTATGTTTAATAGATTATTATTGGTTTGATAATACTGGAAAAACCTCAATGTATCCCGTTATGCCTATGTTTATTGCCATACACATTTGAAAAAAATATTCTGTGTTATTTTGTCTGGCATTTTACGAAATAATTCATGTAATACAATGTAGCATATAAAAATTCTGGGAAGTCATCAGGCTGAATATTAGTGATACAGCACATTAGGATTTTAAGCATATTTCCATTCGTGCGAATCTCAAAAATCCACACCTACGCCCCATTTTTGAGATGAACCGCCCACCCAAATGGTGTTTCATAACCTGGAGGCTGGCATCTTGCGCAAAGCCGAAGCTGATTTTGTGACTTTGGGAGAAAATTAGAAAATCTATCTCAATCTGATAATGGTCAGATTGAGATTGTGTGTCTGTAGATACACAGTGATGTTCTGCCACGGATGGCAGAACAAGGCAGCATCGAGTCATGGATGACTCGTTGTTGCCGTTCACGTCACTCCGAAAAAATCTAACTCAGACACACTTAGACTTTTCTTATTTTCGTACAACGGAACCAAAATTAACTCCGGCTTTGCGCAAGATGCCATTCACAAACCTACGACTCACCATTTGAGCGGGCGATTTATTTCATAAACAAACCAGCATATGCCCATTTCCCTGATGCATTTTTATTTCTCTGACAGATCTGTATTTCGTATCTTATCCCTGATCCGAAGTATCATAGACGGCGATACGGAAAGTTCGTCAAATCCCATCCGAAGGAATGTCTCTGTGAGCGTTTCATCCGCGCCAAGCTCACCGCAGATGCCAACCCAGCATCCTTCCTTATGTCCGTTATCCACAACCATTTTTAACATCCGAAGGACTGCTTCATGGTGTGAATCATAAATATTATCCAGTTTCGGATTCTGCCTGTCGATTGCAAGTGTATATTGTGTCAGATCGTTTGTCCCGATCGAAAAGAAATCAACCTCTTTCGCTAAAAGATCACTGATCATAACTGCCGCCGGTGTCTCGATCATAATACCGAGTTCCACATCCTTATACGGAATACCGTCGGCATCAAGTCCCGCTTTCACTTCCGCAATGATTTCTTTGATCTTTTTCACCTCATTTACGGAAATGATCATCGGGAACATGATCGCAATCGTTCCATAATAGCTGGCACGGTAGATTGCCCGAAGCTGTGTCTTAAAAATTTCAGTGCGGTCGAGGCAGATCCGGATCGCACGGTAACCCATTGCCGGGTTTTCTTCTTTCTCAAGGCCAAAATAACCGACCTGTTTATCTGCTCCGATATCAAGTGTACGGATAATAACTTTTTTACCCGCCATATTTTCCGCAACTGTCTTATATGCTGCAAACTGTGCTTCTTCTGTCGGGTAATCCTCCGACTCTAAATAAAGGAACTCACTCCGGAACAGTCCGATTCCACCCGCATCATTGGCAAGTACATTTGCCACATCGGAAACACCCCCGATATTGGCATAAAGATTGATCTTCGTTCCATCCCTTGTGATATTTTCCTTACCCTTTAATTCCTGAAGCAGACGTTTCTTCTGCTCATTTTCTTCTTTTAACTTCCGGTATTCCGCTTTCGTATCCTCATCCGGTTCTACGAAAAACTTTGCATCAAATCCATCCACGATACCGAACTGTCCGTCCACACCCTCTTCCGGAAAATCAACTCCGATCAATGCCGGAATATTCATGGTTCTCGCTAAGATCGCCGTGTGGGAATTGGTGGAACCGTGACGTGTTACAAAAGCAAGTACTTTTGATTTATCAAGCTGCACAGTCTCACTCGGTGCAAGATCATCCGCTAAAAGGATAAACGGTTCATCACCGCTTAAGCCTGCATCGCCGTTTCCCTGTAAAATAGAGATCACGCGATTGGAGATATCTTTGACATCCGCCGCACGTTCTCTCATATAATCATCATCCATCGCAGCAAACATCTGCGCAAAATTATCTCCGGTGGAAGCAACTGCAAATTCTGCATTGACCTGCTGGGTTTCGATCATGTTTGTGATCGACTCTACATAGTCGAGATCATCCAGCATCATCTGGTGCATCTCAAAAATTGCCGCATTGACTTCACCGACTTCCCTGACTGCTTTTTCATAGAAAACACCAAGCTGCCTTTTGGCTTCTTCTTTTGCATCCTCAAAACGTTTTTTTTCTGCTTCTATATCCGTTATCTTTGTTCGTTTTACTGCGTTATCCGTCTTATGATAGACAGACAGTCTGCCCATGGCAATTCCGCCGAATACACTTTTTCCGTGCAGTTCCATGCCCGTTACCTCCATTTTAGATTTTTATTTCTGTTTTTATCAATTTTTACAGATTTGCTTTCAAAAATGCCTCGATTGCAGCACTTGCTGCCTCTTCATTCTCTCCATCGGTGCAGACTGTGATCTCCTCGCCGCATTTTACACCAAGTCCCATAACTCCAAAAATACGTTTTGCATCTGCTGCTTTTCCATCTTTTGCAATGGTAATGCTGCATGGAAATGCGGCTGCTTCCTTTACAAGTGCTCCTGCCGGTCTTGCATGGATTCCCCCTTTGTCTGTGATCACGTATTTAAATTCTTTCATGATTTTCTCCTTTCTTTGTACATAACACATTGTTTTATGATTACATATTCACAGGCTCTATATTGTTGCAACATAAAGCCTGCGATTTTAATTACCTTTTCCGTTTCCTATCTTTTTGATACATCCTTCTTTAAAAGTCCAAGGATTACGCATCCTACAACAGAACCAACTGCCAGGGATACAAGATATAACAGTGGATGGCCTACGGTTAAGAATACGAAGATTCCACCATGTGGTGCCATTAATGTACAGTTAAATGCCATGGATAATGCTCCTGCAACTGCGGAACCAATGATACAGGACGGCAGCACACGCAATGGATCCGATGCTGCAAACGGGATTGCTCCCTCTGAGATAAAGGAAAGTCCCATAACAATGTTTGTCGGTCCTGCTTTTCTCTCTTCTTCGGTAAATTTGTTTTTAAAGAACATGGTTGCAAGTGCGATTGCAAGCGGTGGAACCATACCACCGACCATAACAGCTGCCATGATATTGTAATTGCCTGCTGCGATAGATGCGGTACCAAATACATATGCTGCTTTGTTTACCGGGCCACCCATATCTACGGACATCATTCCGCCGAGCAGTGCGCCAAGCAGGATTGCCTTTGCACCATTCATGCTGTTTAATCCGTTGTTGATCATAACGTTTAATGCTCCGATCGGAGGCTCTACCACATAAGTCATGATCACTCCGATCAAAAAGATACCGATTACCGGATAGAGAAGCATTGGCTTGATACCCTCTAAGCCTTCCGGCAGTTTCTCAAACAGTTTCTTTAACAGACGTACCAGATAGCCTGCAACAAAACCTGCAACGAGAGCTCCAAGGAATCCGGATGTTCCGTTTGCCGCGATTGCTCCGCCGACAAAACCGACCGCAAGACCAGGACGATCTGCAATACTCATTGCGATAAATCCGGCTAAGATCGGAAGCATAAATCCGAATGCAACACCACCGATCGATTTAAACATTGCCGCCATCGGTGTGATCGTACCAAAGTTTGAACGCTCATCAAATGGAAGGCTGTTTAAGTCAACTGCAAAACCATCGATCAGAAATGCGATCGCAATCAGGATACCACCGCCGATAACGAACGGTAACATATGGGAAACTCCATTCATCAGGTGTTTGTAAATCTGGTGTCCAACGCTGTCAGATTCTTCCTCACTGTCTGCTGCCTGACCGCTTCCCTTCGCCTGATACAGTGGAACATTGCCGTTTAACGCTCTGTCTAACAATTCTTCCGCCTTACTGATTCCATCAGAAACCTTACACTGGATCACAGGTCTGCCTGCAAAACGATCCATCGGAACCTGTGTATCCGCTGCAACAATAATACATGCAGCCTCTGCAATTTCAGCTTTTGTCAATACATTTTTGGCACCGCCGGAACCTCTTGTCTCAACTTTCACACGGCATCCAAGCTCTTTCGCTTTTTTCTCAATATTTTCTGCCGCCATATAAGTATGTGCGATTCCGTTCGGGCATCCGGTTACAGCGAGGATCAGCTTTCCATTCTCTGTGTTTTTCTCCTCTGCCGCATTCTTTGTATCTGCGCTGTTCTTTTTCTCTTCTTCGGCATCTTTCTCAGCTTCCGCGCGGTCGATCACACTTAAAAATTCCTCAACCGTCTTTGCATTGCGAAGTCCGCTTGTAAAATTCTCATCCATCAGAAGAACAGATAACTTGCTAAGTACATCCAGATGTACGTTGTCTTCCGTATTTGGTGCTGCGATCAGGAAGATCAGGCTGACCTTTTCTCCATCTAATGCATCAAAATCCACCCCGTCTTTGATGACCATTGCTGCAAGACCAGGTTTGCTGACTGCATCTGACTTGCAATGTGGAATGGCGATTCCCTCACCAATTCCGGTTGTTCCTTCTTCCTCTCTGGCGTATACGCCCTTGCGGTACTTCTCAACATCGTTGATCTTTCCGCTCTTAGCCATCAATGCAACCATTGCATCAAGGGTTTCGTTCTTTCCATTAACTTTGCCATTTAAGTCAATACTCTCTACGGCAAGTAAATCCCTGATTTTCATGCTTAAATCCTCCTTGTTTTGCGAAGCAAAATGCGACTGCCCTTGCAGGAGCAGAGGATTTTACTCCTTGTTTTGCGAAGCAAAATGTCTGCTATGCCTGCATAGCATGTGCCCTTGCAGGAGCAGAGGATTTTACTCCTCCTACTTAAATATGCCTTTGTTTTTATCTAAAAGCGCCAAAACTTCCGGTTCTGTTGCCAGTTCCTCTGAAAATGCCGATGCACTTCCAGTACAAACCCCCATCTGGAAAGCTTCTTTATAGCTTCCCGTCTTTAAATAACCTGTTACAAATCCGGCTACCATGGAGTCCCCGGCGCCAACCGAATTGACGACCTTACCCTTTGGTGCCTCCGCCTGAAAGATGCTGCCGTCTTCAGCAACCAGCACTGCTCCGTCGCCAGCCATGGAAACGAGGACATTTCCTGCGCCCTTTTCCTGCATCTTCTTTGCGTAAGTGATCACATCTTCTTTTTCTGTTATTTTCACACCGAAAATCTCACCAAGCTCATGATTATTCGGTTTAATTAAAAACGGATGATACTGTAATACATTTACGAGCAGATCTTTTGTCGCATCCACAACAATCTTTAAATCCTTATCTGCAAGATATTTCATGATATCCATGTAGATGGTCTGCGGCATCACATCCGGGATACTTCCTGCCATAACCAAAACATCTCCATCTGAAAGCCGATCCAGTTTTTCATAAAGTGTTTTGATGTCAGCTTCCGATATCGCCGGTCCCTGTCCGTTGATCTCACTCTCCTCGTCGGAACGCATTTTTACATTGATCCTTGTCATTCCTTCTTTTACCGGAATAAAATCCGCCCGGATTCCTTTTTCCCTGATCAGACGCTCCAGTTCGTTTCCGGTAAATCCGGCATAAAACCCAAGTGCCGTGTTCTCCAGTCCAAGATTTTTTAACACCATGGATACATTGATTCCTTTTCCACCCGGAAAAATCTTCTCCTCTGATGTCCAGTTGACCATTCCGCAGGTGAAATGCGGAACTGTCACAATGTAGTCCAGTGATGGATTAAATGTAACAGTGTAAATCATTTTCTCAGTCTCCTTTCTGCTTTTCCCGCGTTTTTGTTCCGCAGGTCTTCGTATTTTTTATACTTCAATTACATTTTTACATTTACGGTACGCAGGTTTTGTAAGACCTGTCGTGATGACCTTTGCACTCTCAAACGGAGCAAATGTCACACTTGATATCTGATTGAACTTGCTATCATCTGCTAAGATATAACATTCTCTGCAGTTCTCCATGGAGCGTTTTTTTACGAGCGCTTCTTTTAACTCCGGTGTGGAAAATCCGCGCTGCATACTGATTCCGTTTGCTCCCCAGAATCCTTTTGTAAAATTATATTTTTCAACCGAAGAAACAGCTTCCTCTCCAACGATTGCCTCTGTCACCGTCTTGAACTCGCCGCCAAGAATATATACCGTACAACCTTTCTGCGCAAGTTTTTTTGCATGTGTGATCGCATTTGTCACAAACACTGCCTGTCTGACCGTAATAAAATCGATCATCAGATCCGTCGTCGTACCTGCATCAATATAAACAAAATCTCCAGGTTCGATCAGCCCTGCCGCATATTTTGCGATCTTTTCTTTTGCACCTTTGTTCCGTTCTCTACGCTGCATGACTTCGTCATCCTCGGTACTGTATGAGGTGTTTTTTAAAATTGCACCGCCATGGACTTTAATGAGCTGACCATTTGCATCCAGTGTATTTAAATCTCTCCGGATCGTTGACTCTGATGCATCCAGTTCTGTCATAAGCTGCTGAACGGTCACGCTGCCCATACTCTCTAGTATGGATAAAATTCTTGTAAATCTTTCTTCTGTCAGCATATCTTTTCCTCCAATTTCATTCACAACCGTTCAAATTCGTTCATCTTTGATAGCTTTATTATATGATTTCGTTCCGTCATAGTCAATCAAAATCCGTCAAAATCATTCATAAAAATTCATTTTAAAAATTGTGGAAAGTGCAAAAAAACTGTCGGAAGAATCAGTCCTGTTTCTTTACCAGGAAGCCGTTTCTTACGACAGTCTTTATATTTTTGATCTAATTTATACTAATCGCTGCTTTTTCACACTGCTTTCCGTTATTCACACGATCATAAACGCTTTACTCCCCCTTTTGAAAACGTTCGATCGCATCTTTTACATCATCCGCAAAAATTTCAACCACCTCTGCATTTTTCGTCTTATACCGTATGATACCCATTTCCTCAAATGCCTGTCCGGCAATATAACACCGCAATGCCATCAGTACGCCACTGTGCGTTACGATCAACACATCTTCCGTCTCCCGTTCTAAGATCATTCCGAGTGTATCAAGCGCACGCCTCAGCACTTCATTGTAACATTCTCCATGCGGTGTATGGACATAACGCCTGTTGGCATCCCAGTCCTGATACTCTTTCGCATTTTCCTGCGTAATGCTTTCCCAGCTTCTGCCTTCCCAGTCGCCCATATCCATTTCCCGCAGACCATCCGCCGCAATACATGGAATATCAAGCGCGATCGCCGCCTCCTGTGCCGTCTGTGCTGCACGAAGCTGTGGGGATGTATATGCCCGCACAACCTGAAGAGTCCCTTCCTTTTTCCGATCCAGAAGCATGTCCGCAAGCTCTTTTGCCTGCTGCTTTCCTGTCTCATCCAACGGCACATCTGTCTTGCCCTGTATTTTCTTTTTTACATTCCAGTCCGTCTCTCCGTGACGTACAAAATATAAAATCATTGATTTCTCCTCTTTTGGGTGATGTTGTCATAAATCAAGTATAAACAATTCGTTTTGATTTGTCTATGTGAATCCGTGCAACGGCAGATTCTTCTTGCAATTTATGATTTCCCCATGTATACTACATCTATCGCAATTCAATTTTATTTTCATAGAATCATTTTCTGAATACCACTCTTTTCATTCCGGCATTTCGCCAGCTATTTCAGAAAACTATTGTGAAAAACACTTAAATTTTTTATAATTAAAGGAGAAAACTACATGGGGAAAAACAAAGGAAAACGCAGTCACACAAAACATGTTTTTGTGCAGAAGAAGTACCGGGATGCCTTGTTCCGCAGGATTTTTAATGAGAAATCAGTTTTGCTGGAGTTATACAATGCCCTGAATCAGACAGATTACGATGATGCAGATGAACTGATTTTTTACACGATCGATGACGTGATCTATCTCGGATATAAAAATGACGTATCATTCATCGTCCGAGGCACGCTGAATCTGTATGAGCACCAGAGTACCTTAAACCCCAACATGCCGATCCGCGGACTGATCTATTTCGGCAAACAGTATGAGAGCTACATTAAACAAAATAACCTGAACATTTACGGGAAAAAGCTGCTTTCGCTGCCGTTTCCGCAATTTGTTATTTTTTATAATGGGGTTGAACCGTTGGAAGATAATAAAGATTACATAGAGCTGCATCTTTCAGATGCGTTTATATGTGCTGAATCAAACCACCTGACAACAGATGCTGCACCCAGACAGCCAGTCGTTACTACTGATATGCCTGTTTCTGATATTGATGTCCCTGACTCCGCTGCGCAAAATACGTCCAGCCCCATCAGCACCCGCCCCTGCTTAGAGTGCACTGCACGGGTTTACAACATTAATTATGGACACAATCAGGAATTAATGGCACGATGCCGGACTTTAGAGGAATATTCTATCCTGATTGGCAGAATTTCTTCGAAGGTCAGAAACGGTATTCCATTAGAACCGGCAGCGGATGCTGCTGTACAGGAATGTATCAGGGACGGTATTTTGCAGGATTTTCTTATCAAACACAGATCGGAGGTCGTTGGTATGTTATTGGAAGAATTCGATATGGATGAGTATATTAAAATGGAACGCAGGGACAGTTATGAGGATGGACATGAGGATGGCTTAGCCGAGGGCAAACGTCTTGAGCAGTTACACGTCGTCCACAACCTGTTTCAAAAAAGCATCCCTGCCGAAAACTGCGCCGACCTGCTTAATGAAAACACAGATTTTGTCAATAAAATATATTCACTGTGCCATGCTCACCCTGACTGGTCAGATGAAGATATTTACAATGCATTAAAAGAAAAATAAAGCTTTATTAAAATTCCTGTAAGTATATCATTTTATCAATATGTTACTGTTCACTCGTACCTCGTTCCAGTAACGGATTTTGCCGATGCTTCGCATTCCAAATCGGCAAAATCTGCTGCCACCACTGTATCATACGGCATTTTCAGTTCAGAAAATGCCTGCCTGTGAACAGTAACATCAATATCCCATACTTGCAGGGATCTTTTCTTTCTATTCTACTTTTGTATAATAATATCTTTATGTTATACTACATCTATCGCAATTCGATTTTATTTCCATAAAATCATTTTCTGAATACCACTCTTTTCATTCCGGCATTTCGCCAGCTATTTCAGAAAACTATTGTGAAAAACGTTTCAATTTTTTATAATCAAAGGAGAAAACTACATGGGGAAAAATAAAAGAAAACGCAGTCACACAAAACATGTTTTTGTGCAGAAGAAGTACCGGGATGCCTTGTTCCGCAGAATTTTTAATGAGAAATCGGTTTTGCTGGAACTGTACAATGCCCTGAATCAGACAGATTACGATGATGCAGATGAACTGATCTTTTACACGATCGATGATGTGATCTATCTCGGATATAAAAATGATGTGTCATTTATCGTCCGAGGCACGCTGAATCTGTATGAGCACCAGAGTACCTTAAACCCAAACATGCCGATCCGCGGACTGATCTATTTCGGCAAACAGTATGAGAGCTACATTAAACAAAATAACCTGAACATTTACGGAAAAAAGCTGCTTTCATTACCGTTTCCGCAGTTTGTTATATTTTATAATGGATTTGAACCGTTGGAAAATGATAAAGATTACATGGAACTGCATCTTTCGGATGCGTTTGTATATGCCGGATCAAATCACCTGGCAACAGATGCTGCATCCAGCCCCATCAGCACCCGCCCCTGCTTAGAATGTACTGCGCGGGTTTACAATATTAATTATGGGCACAATCAGGAACTGATGGCGCGATGCCGGACTTTAGAGGAATATTCCATTCTGATTGGCAGAATCTCTTCGAAGGTCAGAACCGGCATTCCATTAGAACAGGCAGCAGATACCGCTGTACAGGAATGTATCAGGGACGGTATTTTGCAGGATTTTCTTATCAAACACAGATCGGAGGTCGTTGGTATGTTATTGGAAGAATTTGATATGGATGAATATATTAAGATGGAACGCAGGGACAGCTATGAGGATGGGCATGAGGATGGTTTAGCGATGGGTTTAGCGGAGGGCAAACGTCTTGAGCAATTACACATCATCCACAACATGTTCCAGGAAAATATTCCTGCACAAAGCTGTGCTAAGTTGCTTGACAAGGACGTTACATTTATCAGCAAAGTGTATTCTCTATGTCAGGCTCACCCTGACTGGTCAGATGAAGATCTTTACCATGCATTAAAAGAAAAATGGATTTCACTATAAAAATCTCTGTAAGCATATATCCATTATCGCATACTTACAGGGATTTTTTCTCTATATATTCTGCTTGTCTATAATAGCATCTTCATGCTATACTACATCTATCGCAATTCGATTTTATTTCCATAAGATCATTTTCTGAATATCACTCTTTTTCATTCCGGCATTTCGCCAGCTATTTCAGAAAACTATTGTGAAAAACGTTTAAATTTTTTATAATCAAAGGAGAAAACTACATGGGGAAAAACAAAGGAAAACGCAGTCACACAAAACATGTTTTTGTGCAGAAGAAGTACCGGGATGCCTTATTCCGCAGAATTTTTAATGAGAAACCGGTTTTGCTGGAGTTATACAATGCCCTGAATCAGACAGATTATGACGATGCAGATGAACTGATCTTTTACACGATCGATGACGTGATCTATCTCGGATATAAAAATGATGTATCATTTATTGTCCGTGGTACATTAAATCTGTATGAACACCAGAGTACCTTAAACCCAAACATGCCGATCCGCGGACTGATCTATTTCGGCAAACAGTATGAAAGCTATATCAAACAAAATAACCTGAACATTTACGGGAAAAAACTGCTTTCACTGCCGTTTCCCCAGTTTGTTATTTTTTATAATGGGGTTGAACCGTTGGAAGATAATAAAGATTACATAGAGCTGCATCTTTCAGATGCGTTTATATGTGCTGAATCAAACCACCTGACAACAGATGCTGCACCCAGACAGCCAGTCGTTACTACTGATATGCCTGTTTCTGATATTGATGTCCCTGACTCCGCTGCGCAAAATACGTCCAGCCCCATCAGCACCCGCCCCTGCTTAGAGTGCACTGCACGGGTTTACAACATTAATTATGGACACAATCAGGAATTAATGGCACGATGCCGGACTTTAGAGGAATATTCTATCCTGATTGGCAGAATTTCTTCGAAGGTCAGAAACGGTATTCCATTAGAACCGGCAGCGGATGCTGCTGTACAGGAATGTATCAGGGACGGTATTTTGCAGGATTTTCTCACCAAACACAGATCGGAGGTCGTTGGTATGTTATTGGAAGAATTCGATATGGATGAGTATATTAAGATGGAACGCAGGGACAGCTATGCGGATGGACATGAGGATGGCTTAGCGATGGGTTTAGCGGAGGGTTTAGCGGAGGGCAAACGTCTTGAGCAATTACACATCATCCACAACATGTTCCAGGAAAATATTCCTGCACAAAGCTGTGCTAAACTGCTTAACAAGGATACTGCTTTTATTGATAAAGTATATTCACTGTGCCAGGCTCACCCTGACTGGTCAGATGAAGATCTTTACAATTCACTAAAAGAAAATTAAACTCATTATTTCAAACAACAGACTACACACTCCACGCATATTCTATTTTCAAAAACACCTGTAATTACATGCCCAACAACATATAATTACAGGTGTTTTTATTACTGAAATATTTCTTTTTTACAGATCACATAGGAAATCCCTGCCACGACCACTTCCGTGATCCAGAACGCATGCCAGACGCCCGCAGCCCCCAATATTTTACTCAAAATAAATGCCAATGGTAAAATAACTGCTATGTACCTGAGCACAGAAATTACCAACGATTCTTTTCCCTTTCCCAGTCCTTCCAACGCACCTGATACCGTGACGGAGACCGATGACGCAATAAATCCAATGCTGATCAGACGAAGCGCCTCTTTTCCAAATTGTATCGTCTCCGGATTACTGGTAAACAATCCAATGAGCGTCTGCGGCACTGCCATACAAAGTATCGTTCCGATTACCATGACCCCCGCGATCAATACCAGCGCTGACCGGAAAATTTCTCTGACACGCTTTGACTCTCCCGCACCGTAGTTATATCCGATCAGAGGACGCATCCCCTGCACGACACCATTTCCTGTCAGATATAAAAATGTCTGTAATTTAAAATAAGCCCCAAGTACAAGTACATAGCTGGCAGAATAAACCGCAAGAATCGCATTTAATGCAGAGACCTGTACAGACGGCAGCGCGATGCTCAATGTTGCCGGGACACCGATCGAATACATTTTCCTGCTAAGTTCCGCTTCCGGTTTCATATCTTTCCATCTTATCTTTACCGGAATCGGTTTAAAAAAATAAAACAGCAGATAGCTGACAAGAGAAGCCATCTGACCGATCCCGGTTGCGATAGCAGCTCCCCGGATCCCCATTTCAGGAAAGAAACCTATTCCAAATATCATAAAAGGATCTAAGATAATATTGGTCACACAGCCGATCAGCATACAGAGCATGGACGTTTTCATGCGCCCTACCGACTGAAAAATCTTTTCAAAACAAAGACCTGCCGCATTGGGTACTGCAAAAAGAAATACGATCTGCGCGTATGCTGCGCCCATGTCTATGATCGACCTTTTATCTGTAAACATGGCAAGAAAAGGTGCTGTGGCTGCAATGCAGACTACCGCTAAGATCAGTCCGTGGATCATATTAAAAAGTGTTCCAAGCGACGCCGCCTTATCCGCCGTGTTCTGCTTTTGTGCTCCAAGAAAATATGCGATTGTCGCATTGATTCCGATTGCAAATCCGATAACAACTGCATTGACCAGATTCTGCAATGGGAACACCAAAGAAAGTGCCGTCATCGCATCTTCGCTGATGCGCGCCACAAAATAACTGTCAATGATATTGTAGAGCGCATTGACTAACATGGAAAATGTCATTGGCAATGCCATGGAGATCACAAGCGGCATGACCGGTTTCTCTTTCATAAAATTCTGGTTCATTTTTCATTCCTTTCGTTTCATGACATGAGGACACATCGTGGTTTCAGACTTCTTAATCGGCAGATTCCACAAAACCGGGACTGCTTATGTGCAATCTGACAACAAAAAAACGCCACACAGTTGCAAATCATTGCAGCTGTGTGGCGAAAAATAGAGTTCATCACTCAAGAAAAGTCCACTCCATAAAATGGTTTTGGAGCTATATTATAACCAGTAAATTTTATTTCTGTCAAGTAAATCTTATTTTGCAATATCAATACGCACCAGTGCTTTGCGAAGTGCAAATTCAGCACGTTTGACATCGATTGCCTCTGTCCGGTGGGCAAGCCGTTCCTCAGCGCGCGCACGCGCAGCTTCAGCACGGTTCTTGTCGATCTCATTCGGCCACTCTGCAATCTCTGCGAGAAGTGTTACCTTATCCGGCAGAATTTCCGCAAAGCCGGAATGTACTGCCGCGATCACGTCATCTTCACCCGTCTTGTGGATCTTTACGATGCCGGGTGCTAACACGGTCGTGAGCGGAATATGCTTTTTATACACACCGATCTCACCGGAGGCAGTGGTAAACTCGATCATATCACCCTCACCTGTATAAAAAACACGATCCGGCGTAATGATCTCTACCTGAAAGAGTCTGTTTTCTTCTGCCATACACACCCTCCATTATTACTGCATCTTTGCGCGGACATCATCGATCGTACCTGCATTTAAGAAATAACTCTCCGGTACATCATCATGCTTTCCTTCAAGAATCTCCTTAAATCCGCGGATTGTCTCTGCAATCGGAACATATTTTCCATCCAGACCGGTAAACTGTGTTGCAACGAAGAACGGCTGGGATAAGAATCTCTGTACCTTTCTTGCACGGCTTACAACCAGTTTATCATCCTCGGAAAGCTCGTCCATACCAAGGATTGCAATGATATCCTGCAATTCTTTGTATTTCTGTAAGATCTCCTGCACACCGCGGGCTACCTCAAAGTGCTCCTGGCCAACGATACGCGGGTCTAAGATACGGGAAGTAGAACCAAGCGGATCTACTGCCGGATAAATACCGAGCTCTGCGATAGAACGCTCAAGTACGGTCGTTGCATCCAGATGTGCGAATGTGGTTGCCGGAGCCGGGTCGGTCAAGTCATCCGCAGGCACATAAACTGCCTGAACGGAAGTGATAGAACCGTTCTTTGTAGATGTGATACGCTCCTGCAGAGCACCCATCTCTGTCTGTAATGTCGGCTGGTAACCTACGGCGGAAGGCATACGTCCTAACAGCGCGGATACCTCAGATCCTGCCTGTGTAAAACGGAAAATATTGTCAATGAAAAGCAATACATCCTTACCGCCTTTATCACGGAAGTACTCTGCCATCGTAAGACCTGTTAATGCAACACGCATACGTGCTCCCGGCGGCTCGTTCATCTGTCCGAACACCATGGTGGTCTTATCGATAACTCCTGATTCTTTCATTTCATAGTAAAGGTCATTTCCCTCACGGGTACGCTCACCAACGCCGGTAAATACGGAATATCCACCGTGCTCGGTTGCGATATTGTGGATCAGCTCCTGGATTAAAACGGTTTTACCTACACCGGCACCACCGAACAATCCGATCTTACCACCTTTCTGGTAAGGGCAGAGAAGATCTACGACCTTGATACCTGTCTCTAACATCTCCTGGGATGTTGCCTGTTCCTCAAATGCCGGAGCAGGTCTGTGGATCGGCCATTTTTCCACACCGGTCGGAGGATCGATCTCATCGATTGGATCTCCTAATACATTAAACATTCTGCCTAACGTATTCTCACCTACCGGCACGCTGATCGGTCCGCCGGCTGCAACTGCATCCATTCCACGGACTAGTCCATCGGTCGATCCCATTGCGATACATCTGACTGTATCATCGCCCAGATGCTGGGAAACCTCAACGGTCAATTCTTTTCCCGACTGTTCACCTTTTAACGGAATACGGATCGCATCGTTGATCTCCGGCAGATTGCCCTCTGTGAATTTAATATCCAGAACGGCACCGATAATCTGGGTAATCTTACCGATATTATTTGCCATCGCTTCTTTCTCCTTGTAATCATATTTTTATGCAGATTCCTGCGAAATATTTTTCCACTGTATCTGCCTGAACACAGCCGGCAATATTTCCTGATATAAAAATCTGCTATCCAGAGATTGCCGACGCACCGGCAATGATCTCTGTTAATTCCTGTGTAATCGAGCCCTGACGTGCCCGGTTGTATTTGAGCGTCAGATCACTGATCATATCCTCTGCATTGCTCGTTGCAGAATCCATCGCCTGCATTCTCGCACCGTTTTCACTGGCAACTGCCTCCACAAGTGCCCCGTAAAACAGGCTTGTAACGTATTTTGGAATGATCATATCAAGTGCTTCTGTCTCATTCGGCTCATAATTCATCAGAACGTTTGCCTCTGCTGCTGCACCAAGTTCTTCTTCATCAAACTCGATCGGTAACAGCTTCATCAGCTTCGGTTCGTGTACGACTGTATTTTTAAAATGTGTATACACCAGATAAATCTCGCCGATCGTGCCATTGGTGTAATCCGTAAGCACCTTCTTGCAGAGTTCTGCCGCATCATCATAGGATGGTGACTCGATGATATAAGAATCATCTTCCTTAATATGATAACCACGGCGTTCTAATACCTCACGTCCTTTTCCACCGATAGCATAGATCTCTACATCATCTTTGGAAAAGTCACTTCCGGTAACCAGCTTGATCAAATTGGAATTGTATCCTCCGGCAAGTCCACGGTTGGATGTGATCACAACGATCGCTTTCTTTGTGGAAGTGCCTTTTTTCAGATAAGGATGGTCAATCCCACCTGATCTTGCAAGCATGGAAGTAACGGTCTGGTACATATAATTCGAATATGGATTCGTCTGTTCTGCCCTGCTTTTTGCTTTCTGCAGTTTTACGGTTGAAACAAGCTTCATGGCTTTTGTGATCTGCTGCGTACTCTGTATGCTGCTTTTTCTTCGTTTAATGTCCCTCATTGAGGCCATAACAACTTCCTCCTTTTTTTGGCGAAGTCCTGCTTGTTACGCTTATTTCAAGAAATCTGCCTTACATTCTTCAATCGCTTTGACGAGTTTTGCCTCTGTCTCATCACTGATGACTTTCTCTGTGCGGATTGCTTCCGGTACATCCGGATATTTGGTATCCACATACTCAAACAGTGCTTTTTCAAACGGTAAAACCTGTTCTACCGGAATATCCAGAAGGTATTTTCTGGTTGCCGCATAGATGATGATGACCTGTTTTTCAACCGGCATCGGCTGATACTGCGGCTGTTTTAACATCTCACGGATTCTGGCACCCTGTGCTAACTTCTCTGTCGTGTCGGCATCGAGTTCAGAACCAAACTGTGCAAATGCTGCAAGCTCTCTGTACTGTGCCAGCTCGACACGGATCGGTGCTGCAATCTTCTTCATAGCCTTGATCTGTGCGGAACCACCTACACGGGATACCGAAAGACCAGCATTGATCGCCGGACGGAAACCGGAGTTAAACATCTCTGTCTCAAGATAGATCTGACCATCGGTAATGGAAATAACGTTCGTCGGAATATACGCTGAAACGTCACCCGCCTGTGTCTCGATGATCGGCAATGCAGTCAGGGAACCTCCGCCAAGTTTATCGGAAAGTCTTGCTGCACGCTCTAAGAGTCTTGAGTGAAGATAGAATACATCTCCCGGATAAGCCTCACGTCCTGGTGGACGTTTTAAGAGTAAGGAGAGTGTACGGTATGCGGCCGCATGCTTACTTAAATCATCGTAAACAACGAGAACATCCTCACCATTCTCCATCCATTCCTCACCGATCGCACATCCTGCATACGGTGCAATATACTGTAATGGTGCAAGCTCACTGGCAGTAGAAGCAACCACTGTCGTATAAGACATTGCTCCAAATTCTTCTAATGTTTTCACCAGAGCGGCAACAGTGGACGCCTTCTGTCCGATGGCAACGTAAATACATTTTACGCCCTGTCCCTTCTGGTTAATGATCGTATCGATCGCGATCGCTGTCTTACCGGTCTGTCTGTCACCGATGATCAGCTCACGCTGTCCACGTCCGATCGGCACCATGGAATCGATCGCCTTGATACCGGTCTGTAACGGTGTATCTACGGATTTTCTCGAAATAACACCCGATGCGACACGCTCGATCTGACGATATTTGTCCGTCTCGATCGGTCCTTTGCCGTCGATCGGCTGTCCTAACGCATTGACAACACGTCCTAACATGGCGTCACCAACCGGAACCTCTACGACTCGTCCGGTGGTCTTTACGGTATCACCTTCATTGACATTGCGCTGTGCACCTAAAAGTACAGCACCAACATTATCTTCCTCAAGGTTTAATACCATTCCGTATACTTCTCCCGGAAATTCCAGAAGCTCACCCTGCATTGCGTTGTCAAGACCGTGAATACGTGCGATACCATCTGCTACCTGAATAACGGTACCAACGTCAGCTACCTCTAACTGCGCTGCATACCTTTTGATCTGTTCTTTAATTACGGAACTTATTTCTTCTGGTCTTAAATTCATGAAGCGCATTCACCTGCTTTCAACTGTATTTTTGACAATTCGCGTGTCAGATCATTTAATTTGGTCCGGACACTGGAATCAACGACTCTGTCGCCGATGCGAATCACCATTCCGCCTATCAGTGCGGAATCCACTGCATAATGCATCTCAAATTTCACATACTTTGTAGTCTCTAACAATCTTTTCTCCACTGCTGCTTTCTGCGCTTCGGATAATTCCATTGCCGATGTCACATAAGCGGTTCCGATGTTCTTATACTCCTTGACACAGTCAATGAAATAATCCAGCACCGTATCCACTTTTGCGAAATGACCTTTTTCTACAATCAGGCGGAGCAGTCCAACAAACTCCGCGGAAATCTTTTCTGCAAATATGTCTTCTACGATTTTTACTTTTTCTTCTTTAACGATTTTTGGATGACTCATTAATTTGAAGAGCTCAGGATTCTCATTCAAAGCGGCTTTTACTGCCACTGCCTCATCCCGGAATTCATCCATCCTTCCGCTCTCTAGCGCAACTTCAAACAATGCATCACCGTATGTTTTTGATACTAGCTTTGCCATGTCGAATCACCCATTTCTTTCAATGTTTCTTCTACCAGCGTATCCTGCACGGTCGCATCGATATTTGCTGCAACAACTTTTGCCGCCATCATGGATGCAACTGTGATCATTTCCTGTTTTACTTCATCCATTGCACGCTTCTTAGAAAGCTCTGCTTCTTCGTTGGCTCTCTTTATGATGCGCGCCGCTTCTTCTTTTGCGTCACTCTCAATGCGGGCTGCATTTTTCTGCGCCGTCTTGCGGGCCTCGCTTAAGATCTGCTCTGCCTCTTTATCGACTTCTTTTAACTTCGCATCATATTCTGCTTTGAGTGCTGCTGCGTCCTGTTTGTCCGTTTCTGCAGTCTTAATATCGGCTGCGATACGGTTCTTTCTGTCATTCAGCAGCTTGCGTGCCGGTTCAAACAGCATCTTGGACATGAATAAAAATAAGAAAAATACTGCTAACGCCATCAAAACCACATCATGCAGTAACTGAAAATCCAGTCCAAAAAGTCTTGTCATTTCCTCCAAGGTTCGGCCTCCTTTCCAATTTTTTTATTCCAAGAATGGAGCGCCATTCATTAGCCTAAAGGCTGTACGAACAGTAAGAGCATTGCGATCAAGAGTCCGTAAAGACCTGTTGTCTCTGCAACTGCCTGTCCTAAAAGCATGGTTGACATGATATCTCCTTTTGCACCCGGATTGCGTCCAACTGCTGCTGCACCATGTCCTGCTGCGATACCCTGTCCAATACCAGGTCCGATACCGGCGATAACTGCCAGACCTGCACCGATAGCTGAACATGCCATAATTAAATCGTGTCCTGTGATATTCATATTAATCCTCCTAAATAAAATAAATTATTCTTGTTCGTAGTTCTGACCAATGTATGTCATTGTCAACATACAAAATACATACGTCTGAATTGCTCCTGAGAACAAGTCAAAGTATACATGGAGTGCTGCCGGCCAGATGATTGCTATTTTGCTCAGCAGTCCATAAACTAATGCCATCATAACGGTTCCTGACAATACGTTCGCAAAAAGACGAAGCGACAATGAAATCGGCACTGCGATCTCACTGATCACATTGATTGGAAACCAGATTGGCAGCCATGGTGGCAATGGGGAACACATATCTGTCCAGATCTGCTTGATCGGCAGATTCTTAAACTGCGTGATATGGATCAGGAAGAATGTAATAAGACCAAGTGCCAGTGTCGTACCATAGTCAGCCGTTGGTGGTCTTAATCCAAACAGACCTGATATATTACTCATAAGAATAAAAATAAAAATGGTACTGATATAATTGACAAACTTCGGTGCTGCCACCTTTCCCATGGTGCCGCTTACCATGTTATCAAGCATCTCAACCATCAGCTCGATAACATTCTGAAATCCCTCCGGGATCTCCTTTGCATGTTTGATCGCACGGTTTCCTGCAATGGCAAGTGCCATCATAAGCAGCATAACGATCAATATGCAGACATGCGATGTTGTGATCCAGACTTTATGTCCGAATATCTCGTACTGAACGATACCATGTATCATAAAGTCGATATTTTCGGCTCCGGATGACATCAGAATTGCATGATTCACTCTCTCACCTCCCTCATATGAAATTGTTATCTTCACTGTCTGAAGATACATCACCTCTTCCTTGCAGTTTTTGTATTACTCTATGTGTAAAGGGCTGTAAGTACGCAGATACCTTAAGTCCCAATACCCCGATAAACGCAGTGATCAGATTTCCGAGATTCCATTCCATCATAATAAAGAAAACGATCACAACAACAGCATAGCGGAGCAGTGATTTTACAATGATCTTCTTCTTTGCATTGTCCTCTCCATACAACTCCACCGCATCTCTTAATACAGTTGCGATGTTGACTGCCATACCGCACGCTAAACCGATACCGATCAGAAGTCCCGTGGTGTACCTGGCTTTGTCGGTGACAAACCAAACACCTGCTAATTCCACGATCACTCCATACACAATAATTCCCAAAACAAGTCCCGGCAATGCATCATTGATTCTTCGTAACATTATTTCTGCCACCGTCCTGTCCGTAAATCTTTTTTGCCATTTTAAAAATATTGGTAAATCCGGCCAGAGCACCCATGATAAACAATGGGATCACGATCCAGAGCATATCATATTTTCTGCCGATCCATGTACCAAAGAGAGTGCACATCACGATCGGAACGATCATATTCAATCCAAACTGCAGGATCAGTGTCAGTGCCTGAAACACCTTTCTGTTTTTTCTCACTTGCATCGTTCCTCCATAAAGTACAATCTTTATTCATTATAACATTTTTCGCCATTTTGTCTATCAAATATCCGTCATTTTGTATAGATAATATTTCCTTTTTGTTAAGAAATATTTCAAATTTGTCTATTATCTGCACTATATTATAAGTAACCCGATAAATGATGGTTTGTTTATGAAATAAATCGCCCGTCCAAATGGTGAGTCGTAGGTTTGTGAATGGCATCTTGCGCAAAGCCGGAGTTAATTTTGGTTCCGTTGTACGAAAATAAGAAAAGTCTAAGTGTGTCTGAGTTAGATTTTTTCGGAGTGACGTGAACGGCAACAACGAGTCATCCATGACTCGATGCTGCCTTGTTCTGCCATCCGTGGCAGAACATCACTGTGTATCTACAGACACACTAAGATTTTCTAATTTTCTCCCAAAGTCACAAAATCAGCTTCGGCTTTGCGCAAGATGCCAGCCTCCAGGTTATGAAACACCATTTGGGTGGGCGGTTCATCTCAAAATCGGGGGCGCGGGTGTGAATTTTTGACATTTGCACGAATGGAAATATGCTTAAAATCCTAATGTGCTGTATCACTAATATTCAGCCTGATGACTTCCCAGAATTTTTATATGCTACATTATATTATAAGAATCGTTTCGTAAATTGTCCGACCAATAACACAAAATATTTTTTCAAATGTGTATGGCAATAAACATGAGCATAGTGGGATACATTGAAGTTTTTGCCAACGTTATCAAACAAATAATAAACCATTGAATATAGTTATTTGGAAATATCTTTTTAATCAGATTCAGACACAAAACACTAAAAATTTACGCACCCCCAAGGTTGTAAAATGAGTTCCCCAGCTAAGGGTGGTTCACAACCTTGCGGCTGGCGAATCGCATCAAGCCGGGACTCGTTTTGTGACTTTGGAAGAAAATTAGAAACTCTTAGGATGCCTGTCCGTAACACAGTGTTGTGCTGCCATGGACGGTAGCACAAGTCCTAATGTGCCCGGACGGCACATTTAGGACGCACACGTCACTCCACCCCAACCTGAATCAGGCATGCTTAGAGTTTCTTATTTTCGGACAACGGAAACAAAACAGTCCCTGCTTGATGCAATTTGCCACTTACAAAACTGCGACGCCACCCTTAGCCGGGGAACTCATAGCCCAACAAACCACAATTTATCGGGCAATGCATTTTATGATCTGAGCCATCGGAGGTCGTTGGAATGTTGTTAGAAGAATTTGATATGGATGAATATATTAAGATGGAACGCCGGGACAGCTATGAAGATGGATTATCTGAAAGCTTATCCCAAGGTCACATTAACGGCGAGTACTCACACCGTATACACACTGTCTATAACATGTTTCACAAAAACATTCCTGCAGAAACCTGTGCCAATTTACTCAACGAAGATATTTCCTTTGTTAATAAAATCTATCTCTTATGTCAGACGCACGCAGAATGGTCAGAAGATACTCTTAAAAAATCTTTAAGCGAAAAATAATGCTGTTGAAAAAATAAGTCCCAAAAAAAGCATGCCGGAAAATCTATCCAAATAATATTTTCCAGCATGCTTTTCGCCATTGAAGTTACAATTATGGACAATGTAATAATTGCAGCTATACTCACAGTTCCAATTCAATCCTGCGATTCGTGTGTTCATAACGCTGCAGCACAACCCCCGCTGCTTTCAGCATCTTCTTTGATGCCACAACCGACGGTGTTGTCTCATATTTGTCGCTGTCATACACGATCCTGCGGATTCCTGACTGGATGATTGCTTTCGCACATTCATTGCATGGAAACAGTGTAACGTAGATCGTCGCGCCCTCTAAACTTCCGCCCCGGTAATTTAAAATTGCATTCAGCTCACTGTGTGTAGTGTAGAAATATTTATTCTCTAAAGGCTCGCCCTCTCGCTCCCACGGGAAATCATCATCCGAGCAGCCGGTCGGAAACCCATTATACCCCATTGAGAGTATCTTGTGATCTTCGCTGACAATGCAGGCTCCCACCTGTGTATTCGGATCTTTTGAACGCATTCCCGAAAGCAGTGCAACTCCCATAAAATATTCATCCCAGCTGATATAATCTTTCCTTTTGCCGCTCATGTTGATCTCCATTCTGCAGACGTTTTCCTGCATCAGAGAAACCGCAGATTAATTTGATTCTGCGATAAAACTGCTTTGTGACGTCTGCGGCACAAACAGCCATATAAAAATATGCTGTCAATTATTTTCATACTATTTGGTTCCAAAAATACGGTCTCCGGCATCTCCAAGTCCCGGAACAATATAACCATGCTCGTTTAAATGATCATCTAAAGCTCCAATGTATACATCTACATCCGGATGATCTTCCTGCATTTTCTTCACGCCTTCCGGTGCTGCGATAATACACATCAGGCGAATATTTTTAACACCTTTATCCTTTAGCATCTGGATTGCTGCCGATGATGAACCACCGGTTGCCAGCATCGGATCTACCACAAATACCTCTCTGTTTGCGCAGTCTGCCGGAAGTTTGCAGTAATATTCTACCGGCTCTAATGTTTCCGGATCACGGTAAAGTCCGATATGTCCTACTTTTGCTGCCGGGATCATTGCCAGCATACCGTCCACCATGCCAAGACCGGCACGTAAAATCGGTACAACAGCAAGCTTTTTGCCCTTTAACTCTTTCACAGTCGTTTTGCAGATCGGTGTATCGATCTCCACATCTGCAAGTTTCAAGTCTCTGGTTGCCTCATAGCACATCAGCATTGCAATCTCGCTGACTAAGGTACGGAAATCTTTTGATCCGGTTTCCTCTCTGCGGATGATACCGATTTTGTGCTGGATCAACGGATGATCCATTACTACGATTTTTCCCATTTTAATTTTCCTCGCTTCCTTCGTTACTTTCTTCATTTAAAAGAGTGACCAGCTTTTTGATGGTCTTTCTCATTGTTTCATAGCATAGCCCATATGCCTGCAGACTGCCGCCATACGGATCTAAAATCTCCAGTTCATCTCCGACAAGTTCCGTGAGAACATATACATTCTCCGGGTTGGCTCTCTCGTATTTTTCCAGAACCTTTTCTAACTGGGCGTGTTCCATAACAAGAACTAATGTGTCCTCTGTAAAATCTTCTTCCGTCAGCTGTGCCGACATATAGCCATCCAGATTGATCCCATTGCTGATCATGACTGCTTCCGCTTTCTGATTGAGCGGCTCCGGAAATAAAACGACCATTCCTCTCGCACCGATTTCAACCGGATGTTTTAATACATACTCCCCAAGTATGCCCGCTGCCATCGGAGCACGGCAAGTTCCATTCTCCGCGACAAACAGGATTCGATTATATTGTTTCATGCGTTATCCTTCCTTCTCCCATCAAACCTGAATCACCTGATGTCCTGCTGCTTTCATTAACCGGTTCATGATTGCCTGACCGATTCTCGGTGTTGAAAAACTTTCTGAATAAATCGCATCTACATTCCAATCATCAAATTCACGCAATATTTTATATAAATGTCTGGCAATGGCATCCTCATCGCTCCTCGCTCCGATCGTCACCACATAATCTGCCTGATACAAAGATTCTGTCTCATCCGTTGCAACAACACCGACCTTTAGTCCTGCTGCCTGTTTTTCCCTGACTAATGCATTGATCTTTGCAACAACAGCCTCCTGTTCTCCCTCAACCAGCACCAGATCTGCCTTTGGCGCATAGTGTTTATACTTCATTCCAGGCGCTTTCGGCTTCTTTGTGGAATCCGCAGCAATGATTCCCGGATCAATGCGCACTTCTTCCCCGAGTACTTCCTCTAACATCTCTTTTGTAATATAACCCGGGCGCAGAATCATAGGTATCTTTTCCGTCAGATCAATGATTGTAGACTCAATACCGATTCCAACCGGCCCCCCATCCAGTATCATCGGTATCTTACCATCAAGATCTAATGCCACATGTGCCGCTTCTGTCGGGCTCGGCTTTCCGGAAGTATTGGCACTCGGTGCCGCGATCATACAACCGCTCTCATCGATCAGTGCAAGCGCAACAGGATGATTTGGCATGCGGATTGCCACCGTATCCATTCCACCGGTGGTCTCATACGGAACCTTTTCATTCTTCCACACAATCATGGTAAGCGGTCCCGGCCAGAACACGTCTGCCAGTTTCTTTGCCTGCGGCGGAACCTCTTTTGCAATGGATAAAAGTTCTTCAAATCTGCATATATGAACAATCAACGGATTGTCCGAAGGACGTCCCTTTGCCGCATAGATCCGTTTTGACGCCTCCGGATCAAGTGCATTTGCGCCAAGTCCATAAACCGTTTCCGTCGGAAATGCTACCAGCCCGCCGGATCTTATGATCTCTGCCGCCTCCTGCATATCCTCCTTATTCGGATCGTCTGCGTCTATTTTTATTAATTTTGTCTGCATATATCACTACTTCTTTTCTAATATAATTCTTATTTTTATTTTTCCCAAACATTTGTATTATCGCACATTTTATCCAAATAGGCAACAGAGTGTGCATAATTCGCGGATTTGTACCTTGATTTTCCAGCAAAATTACCATAGAACCCGAACTGTAACTTGCTATGTTTCCGTAAATGTGGCATAATTATTACTGTTCATCTGCAAACAGTTATGTTTGGAAAGGGGGTTTTCATGAAAATTACAAAATCTGATTTTGGTACAACAAACGCAGGAGAAAATATTAATATATACCATCTTGAAAATGAGGCAGGTGCCTATGTAGAGGTTCTGAATTTCGGTTGCCGTCTTGTAAAGATCGTCGTTCCGGACCGTAACGGAAAACCAACAGATGTCTGCCTAGGTATGGATACAATGTCTGCCTATGAAAATGATGACGCAAGTCTTGGTGCCGTAGTCGGACGTGTTGCAAACCGCATCAAAGACGGTCATTTTACTTTAAATGGGAAAGAATACCAGCTTGCCGTAAACTGTGGAACCAATCATCTTCATGGAGGTCTGATCGGTTATGCCTCCAAACCATGGGATGCAAAAGTAAAGGATGACAAACTGATCCTGACTATGAATTCTGCCGACGGTGAGGAAGGTTATCCGGGCAATCTGACCCTGACAGTTACCTATGGCTGGTCTGAAGACAATGAACTTTCGATCGTATACGAAGCATCTGCTGATAAGGATACTTTGTTTAATGTCACAAACCACGGTTATTTCAATTTAAACGGTGAGGGAAGCGGTGATATCCTTTCTCACGAACTTTATATTGATGCAGATTCCATCACAGAGCTTGATGATTCACAGGCACCTACCGGAAAACTGATCCCGGTAGACAATACGCCATTTGATTTCAGAGTGATGCACACGATTGGGAAAGCCTATTACTCCGAATATGAACAGCTTCATAAGTTTGGCACTTACGATCATAACTTTGTGATCAACGGAACCGGTCTTCGTGAAGCAGCCGTATTACAGTCCAAAGACAGCGGCATCCGTATGACCTGTTTTACAGATCAGCCTGGCATGCAGCTTTATGTCGCTAATCAGCCGCTCAAGCAGCCTGGTAAAAATGGAAAAGTTTACGACAGCCGCACCAGCGTATGCTTAGAGACGCAGCATTTCCCAGATGCGATCAATCATGAGAATTTCCCGAGTATCGTACTTCATCCGGACGAGCCGTTCCATTCTAAGACACTGTATCATTTTTCTACGTTTTAGTGTGGCAGATCCGCAGAGTCCAATTATTTTGTGCTGATTTTTGTACATGGTTTTTTCGGGTTTTGACTTGTAATACCATCTTTTTTGTATTAGAATAATCTAAAGCTACTGAAGCGGTAGCGAGTCTATGATTTTATTTTTAAGGAGGGAATACAAATGGCATTCGTAATTTCTGATTCTTGCGTAAGCTGTGGTACATGCGAACCAGAGTGCCCAGTAGGAGCTATCTCTCAGGGAGACAGCCAGTTCGTAATCGACGCAGGCGCTTGTGTAAGCTGTGGTACATGTGCAGGGGTTTGCCCAACAGGAGCTATCAGCGAGGAATAATACTTAAAGAGTTTTTGCGAGTAGAACTCTTGCGGGAAACCGCAAAAAGAAGCTGTGAAACTATGTTTCACAGCTTCTTTTTTACTTAGACAAGTCCACTTAGATCAATCTCATAGATCATCTTTTCCGGTTCCCTTTCCTGTTTATAAAACAGGATCATATACCATGGTAAATACAGGATTTCCCCTTCTTCCACCACATTTGATTTTGAAAATACAATATTTTTTTCAAACTTCCATTGTTCTACTTTCATTGCATGATCCATTGCCAGATGCTTTTTGAAGTCATTTCCTGACTTGATCTCTACAAGTTCTGTGTGAAGTCCTTTTTGTAATACAAAATCTAATTCTCCAATTTTCTTAGAATCATAATAATGAAGTTCAAAACCGTTCGATTTCAGATTTTGCGCAAATGCATTTTCCAGAATACTTCCCATATTGACGTCAACATTCCCCATCAGAAGATCAAACTGGATATTTTCCATACAGGAAGCACAAAGCAGTCCAACATCATTCATATAAAGTTTGAACAGGTTTCGTTTTTCACTTAACTGCAGCGGTGCCTGTGGTTCTGTCACGTTATAACATGGCAACGCAACGCCCGCATCCGCTAACCAGTTAAAGCTGTCCTCATACCTGATATGCCTTGCGGAAGCGTTAATACTGTTTAATTTAAATCTCCGGTTCTTCTCATTTAACTGGGCGGGAATGCTGTCAAATATTGCCTTGATCTTTATTTTTTCATTTTCTGTAGCATATTTTGCAATATCCAGGCGGTAAAGATCTAAAATACTTCTCTGATTCAGCACCACTTTTGCAATATCATGCGTATCAACATAAATCTGTACGGTTTCGGGCATTCCCCCAACTACAAGATAACTGTAAAAAAGTTTGCAAAGTGTCTCATGTACTGTCTCAGATACTTTTTCCTTTTTGTCATAACACGATTTCAAATACTGCAGTGTATGATTCTGTATGCCATTCGCCCACAAATATTCCTCAAAATCCAGCGGATACATTGGTAAAATCTGTTCAAAGCCAACCGGATAAGATGTGACATCCTTGTACCGCACACCAAACAGCGAGCCGGATTCTATATAATCAAATCTTCCATCCTCCAATATTAGGATTTCCAACTCTCTGCTCTTATATTAACATTTTTTCTTTGTTTTTCAATGTATATTGTAACATTTTTCAGTACATTTTTCTTTAATTTTTATATGATATCTGTAACATTTTTTAGTACATTTTTCTTTTATTTTCAGATAGTATCTGTAACATTTTCCAGAAAATGATCCACATCTTTGCTGCTGTCAAGAAAATCAAACGGTTACATAAACTATGCTGCACAAATTATATGATGCGCAAACGGTGCAAATCAGTTATAATAGTCATGAATAATAAAAATTTAAAAATGGAGTGTTATTGATTCGATGTGTCAATTAGACCCGGCAATAAAAAAAGATATTATAGCCTGCTGTAAAAAATATAATGCAAATAAAGTCATTCTATTTGGCTCCCGTGCCAGAGGAGATAACGGACCTTACAGTGATATCGACCTTGCAATTAAAGGAGCTGATAACTTTGACCGTTTATTTGCCGAATTAAAATACAATGAATTTACGCTGCTTGACATGGATATTATTGATCTGGACGGCAGGGTAAGTGAACCTTTGATGAAAGATATTTTAAATGACGGACATATTTTATATGAGAGGACAGGAAAATGAACCGAAAAATTGATTCTTATGGCTGCCCTTACGCGTGGATTGATCGAAGATGAAAATGCATGGCTTCGCATGTTACGGCTCCGGAATGACGAATCACATCATTATAATCAGGACTGTGCCATTGAACTGTGCCGCATGATTCCAGAGCTTCTTCCTTACTTTGATGATCTGAAAGAGAAAATAATTATTTTCGGATATGGCGAATGATAAAAAACGCTATTGCACCAGTTATCATACTGTAATGCAATAGCGTTTTTTTATGCTTTTTCTTTTTTATTTCTGCCCCATCTTTTTTTGGGTTCTTTCTTTTTCAGATTCCCGCGGATCGCCGCATCCAGTTTCCGGAAACGTTCCTCATCCGCCTCATCCTGTTCTCTCATAAGATAATTCATTTCCTTGATGACCTGTTCCCCCACATCTTCGCTGATGCAACGGCTCAATTCCTGATTATTTGCAGCAATCGCTGTTCCGACGATCTGCGTCATCAATTCTGTAAACTGTGCCATTTTATCGGTGTTATCAAGTACACTCTGATTCTCATGCTGCGCAGATACTGGCATATTTCTGCCTGAATCTGTGTATGGATTCAAATCTGCATGCTGATCCTGTTTTGCAGCATATCCATCCTGAATGCGCGTAACCTGACCAGACTGATGCTCCGCCTTGACAGCTTTTTCATCCTGCGTATATGCAACCTGGTGCAGATCCTGTTTTATTCCCGGATGTGCAGTGCCAACCTCTGCCTGCGCATCGGGGGACATATTATGTACGATCATACGGATCGCTTTCAACTGATATCCTTGTTCTTTTAATTCCTTGATCCTCTGGAACTCCTGAATGTTTTCCTTTGTGTAATACCGGTGCCCAAGTTCATTTCGCGGAACATTAAGCTCCAGTTCATCCTCCCAGTAACGTAATACATGTGACTCTACATTTACAATATTTGCAGCGTCGGAAATCATGTAACGTACCTTTTCCATTCCGGTTCCTCTCCTTCCTTTTATCTGCTAACCTATATTATAAGCATTCGAAAGGATGTCTACAACGAAAATCGCTCGTCTTATTCCGACAGGATGTGCGAAACATTTGCTGTTGGCAGTAAAAGGTGTGTCAAAATGTAGCGACTGGTAAATTGCACAAAGCGTAAAATTCTTTTGTGACTTTGGTAGAAAATTAGAAAAACTTAGTATGCCTGTTCTAAGCTCAGTGTTTTGCTGCCACGGATGGCAGCAAAAGTCTTAACGCGCCACGGATGGTGCGTTTAAGACGTACACGTCACTCTGTGAACACACCTCGCAGGCATACTTAGCTTTTCTTATTTTCGGACATTGGAACAAAACGGATATACGCCTTGTGCAATTTTCCACTCAAAAAATTTAGCTACACCTTTTACTGCCAACCGCAAAATGCTCAGGTTAACCTGAGCATTTCATTATTTTTCCATATTGGCAAACTTCGTATACTGCGGCAGCCATACCAGATTGACGGTACCGATCGGACCGTTTCTCTGTTTGGCAATAATGATCTCTGAGATTCCTTTCATCTCAGAGTCATGGTTATAGTAATCGTCACGATAGATAAACATAACAACGTCGGCATCCTGCTCGATCGCACCTGACTCACGCAGGTCAGAAAGCATTGGACGGTGATCCGGACGCTGTTCTACGGCTCGTGATAGCTGGGACAATGCAATCACCGGCACAGAAAGCTCCCTTGCAAGTGCCTTTAAGGAACGGGAGATATCTGAGATCTCCTGCTGACGGGAATCAGATCCCCTGCCGGAACCGGACATCAACTGTAAATAGTCAATGATGATCAATTTTAAGTCGTGCTCTAATTTGTATTTCCGGCATTTGCTTCGCATTTCTGCAATGGAAATACCCGGCGTATCATCAATGATAAGCTCTGAGTTGCCAATTGTTCCGGCTCCCTCAATGAGCTTCTCCCAGTCAGAGTCTGAAAGATTACCAGTTCTGAGTGCCTGTGCATCTACCCTTGACTCCAACGAAAACAAACGGTTTACAAGCTGTTCCTTTGACATCTCAAGCGAGAAGATCGCCGTACACATATGTTCGTGAAACGCTACATACTGCGCAATGTTAAGAACAAACGCCGTTTTACCCATGGACGGACGCGCTGCGATCAGGATCAGATCGGACGGCTGTAAACCTGCGGTCCGGTAGTCAAGGTCAATAAAACCTGTCGGGATTCCCGTAACGGTGCCGGATGTTTTTGCTGCGTTCTCAATCTTTTCGAGTGCGTTCATAACAACCTGGCGGATCGGTACATAGTCCCCGCCACCACCGCGGGTGGAAAGCAGATCAAATACCTTTTTCTCGGTAATATCCATGACCGTCTCTACACTCTCTTTTCCCATGTAGCACTCATTTTCGATCTCTTCATTTAATTTGATGAGTTTACGCCGCATGGAGTTATCTTTTACGATCTGGGCATAATATTTTACATTTGCCGATGTTGGAACTGCATTTAAAAGATCCCTCACAAACTCTAAACTTGCAATCTCTGCCGGTACATCTTTTTCTTTTAATTTATTCTGCAAAGTGACCAGATCGACCGGAAGTCCTTTGCTGTATAATTCGACCATGGTATCAAACAGGATTCCATACTGTTTGTAATAAAAATCCTCACTGATGAGCATTTCCATTGCAGTGAGGATCGCATCTTTATCCATGATCATAGAACCGATGACCGACTGTTCCGCCTCACGGCTGTTCGGCATCGTGCGGTTGATCAGTGTTTCTTCCATTCCTATCCCTCTACTACATGTACGTTAAATTTACCTACTACCTTCGGGTGAAGCTTGATTGCAACTTCTGTCACGCCAAAGGTACGGATCGGCTCCGGTAACTGCATTTTCTTTTTGTCAAGTTCCATGCCAAGCTGTGCTTTGGCTGCAACAGCAATTTCTTTGGTGGAAACGGAACCGAATGTACGTCCACCCTCGCCGGCTTTCATTTTTACGGTAACTTTTTTATCTTTTAATTCTTCCGCAAGTGCCAGTGCAGCTTCATACTGCTCCTGTGCCACTTTGTCTGCGTGCTGGTTCTGCAGTTTTAAATCATTAAGGTTTTTTGGTGTTGCCTCCACACCTAACTTTTTCGGGAAAATCGCATTGCGTGCATAACCATCGCTTACATTTACGATCTCACCTTTTTTCCCTAATGCTTTTACATCTTCTAATAAGATAACTTTCATATATCTGATTTCCTTTCTCTTTTCTGTTTCTTTTGCTGCTTTTGTCTGGTCTCTATCTGATGTTACTCTGATATATCGCCCTCTTTTAACATCTCATCGATCGTATCCTGAATGATATGTTTTGCCTGCTGCAGTGAGCAGTTGGTGAGCTGGGCTCCGGCAACGTTTAGGTGTCCGCCGCCGCCAAGGCGCTCCATGATAAGCTGTACATTGATCTCATCAATGGAACGGGAACTTACATAAATTTTTCCCTGATATTCTGTGAGCACAAAAGACGCTTTGATGCCCACGATATTTAAAAGTTCATTTGCAGCCTGTGCACAGACGATTGTCGGGCTTTCCACCTGATCCGCCGGACAGATGGAAATCGCAAACGAACCACGATAAACCTCCGCATGGCGGACTGCCTCCGCCCGCGCCTTGTAAGCTGCCATATCGTTACGCAGCATCTTACGCACTCTCGTTACTTCCGCACCCGCACGTCTTAAATAAGCTGCCGCTTCAAAAGTACGTACACCTGTCTTTGTCATAAAGTTGTTGGTATCGATCAGGATACCGGCATAAATACAGTCTGCTTCACATGGGGCAAGACGGATATTTTCGGAAAAATACTGCAGTACCTCGGCGATCATCTCGCAGGCACTCGAAGCATACGGCTCCACATAGGAAAGTACCGGATTCTCGATCACCTCGTTCGTCTGTCTGTGATGGTCAAATACACAGACAGTCTGTGTGCGCTTTAACAGCTCCGGACATTCGGTGTAACTTGGACGGTTTACATCCACAACAACCACCAATGTATTTTCATTGGTAAGCATAAGTGCTTCTTCATTTTTGATAAAAAGATCTGCCGGGTATCCTTTTTCCACGGTAAAACACTCTACCAGCGGCCGCAGGGATGATGTAATCTCGTTTAACACGATCTGTGCCTTCTTGCCAAGTACTTTTGCGGCACAGTAAATACCGATCGCTGCACCAAGGGAATCGACATCACTGATGCTGTGTCCCATAATGATCACATGCTCCCTGCTCTCGATGATCTCACGGAGTGCATGTGCTTTTACCCTTGCCTTGACCCTGGTGTTGCGCTCTACCTGCTGTGTTTTGCCACCATAATATGTGACTTCCTCGCCGTCACGCACAACGACCTGGTCACCGCCACGTCCTAATGCAAGATCAATGGACATACGGGCATACTCATAATTCTGTGTATAGCTGGCACCGTTGGCACCAATACCGATGCTTAGTGTCACAGCCATTTCATTACCGACTTTGACTGTCTTTACATCCTCGATCAGACTAAAACGGTCTTCGCGGAGTTTTGCAAGATACTGATACTTAAATACGACAAAATATTTATCTTTTTCAATTTTGCGGACTAATGCATCAAGCTCTGTAAAATATTTATTGACTTTCCGGTCGATCAGGGCAACGAGAAGAGATCTTTTGACATCTTCAATACTGTCAAGTGCCTCGTCATAGTTATCGATATATACAAGACCAGCAACCATTTTCTGTTCCTGGTTCTCTCTCATGTACTGATTCTTTTCTGTCTCATCAAAGAGATATACCGCCGTCAGATATTCGTTACTCTCATCAAGTGTAACAAGACTGTCCACGCTGTTTAACTCTTCAAAGTAGATTCTTTTTAAGGCAACACGAAAATCCTGTTCTTTCAGCGTGAGGTTTATGGATTTCTCTCCATCACTCTTCTGCAGAAGTTCCTTTGTCAGTGCCGGAAAAATCGTCGTGATCGATTTGTGATATTTTTTATCCTTACCGGTCAGTTCTGTAAACTGCTCATTGACCCATAATATCTTTGCATTATAATCGACGAGTGCATACGGTATTTCAAACTCATTTAAGAGCTGCTTTTGTACTGTTCCGTACTGCGTTGCGAAGTTGATCAGTTCATTAACCAACACCGGCTTATTCCTGACATACACGATCATGGAAACAACAAAATAGATTGCCGTAAATATCGAAAACATAATACCTGACAATATATCTTCCGTATAGATGACAACATTCATACATACCAGAAGAATCGTCATGAACATCGGCCAGTAGAGAGATTTACGAAGTCTCCCTCTGAGCTTTACTTTATTACTTTTCATAGTCTTCTCCTAAATAAAAAGAAACCTACGGCAGGAAATGTGCTCATCACTGCTTACTTTTCCATCCGTCTTGGAATAGTCTTTGCTAACAATTATAGCATTTTGCCCCCTTAAGATAAAGTACTTTTTAAAAAAGGAACCGACGCAGTCACCTCATCTGCCCGATTCCCTTTTCTTTCCATTTGCAGTCTGATCCTGCTGTATTCAGTTCTGGCTCTCCGTATCACGTGGCGCGATCGTCAGATAATTGTCAGTATCCATATCATTGATCAGATTATCCGATAAAATCCTGTCACCGGAAACTTTTGGTTCTTCCCGCACAAAACTTTCCTCGTCGAGCTGATACCCTGTTCCTTCCGTATAAACTGCACTGATAAATCCGGATTCCTGACCACCGCCATAGATTGGAAAAATAATCGTATGCCAGCCATTTTCCAGCTCATCACTGATCATTACCGGCGTATGGATCTGTAGAAATGTTCCAAGCACCTCAAACTGACCGTTTTCTTCCGGTCTTAAAACAAGTGCCGCATCCCCACGTGTATCTGATGTCGTATCACCGATCGTAACCGCAACGATCTCATCCGTTCCATCTTCATCAAGATCCGTATAATTATAGTAATACCGTGTCTCTTTGCACTCTTCCTCCGGGATCTGATAATATTCCTCTAAAAATGCTGCAAGCTCCGGATATTCCTCATCTTCAGAAAATTCTTCCAGCACATTATAATTCTGTTCATCCTGTTCTGCCGAGAAAAAATGTTCTTCTAACGTCTGTTCTGTCTGCTCCGTCTGATTATTTTCCTGTGCAGTTATATCTGCAGTATTTTTCTCTCCACAGCCCGCTGTGCCTGCTAACACTACCAGGAAAAATACCATTCCTAATGTCCGTTTCATGCTCCCTCCACCTGTCTGTACTGCTCACCGCTTCGGTTTACCATATATATTATATGATTCTGTGCATAATTCCAAGACATTCTTAGCAAGTTTAAGAAATACTTTCGAAATAGTTTTGAATCTCTTCTAGGGACGGCATCACGCGCAGTGCACCTTTTCTTGTTGTGATGATCGATGCCGCTGCGTTTGCAAATGTAAGCATATCTTTTAACTGTTGTTCAGTAAGTTCCATTAATCCATACTGTAATATGTAATGCAGGCAGCATGCACCGAAAGTGTCTCCTGCACCGGTTGTTTCGATCGTGTTTTTCTGTAAAAATGCAGGTACTTCCACAATCATATTTTTATAATAGACTCTGCTTCCGTCCCGTCCCATAGATAACAGAATCAGCGGGATCTGATATGTCTGCTGCAGCATACGGATACCTTCTGTATAATCCTCTTTTCCGGAAAACCACTGGATCTCATTGTCTGATATTTTTAAAATATCACAAACGGACAGTCCATAAGCAGTCTGCTCTTTTGCTTCCTCCATGTCCTTCCAGAGCGGTTCCCTGATATTCGGATCAAAGGAAATGAGTGCACCATTTTCTTTTGCAACAGCAATCGCATGTTTTGTCGCACTTCTGACCGGCTCATTCGTCATGGACAATGTACCAAAATGAAAGATTTTTCCGGCTGCAATAATATCATCCCGGACTTCCTCTTCCCGAAGCATCATATCTGCGCCCGGATTCCGGTAAAAAGAAAAGTCTCTGTCACCGTCCGGTTTTGTCTCAACAAATGCAAGGGTGGTGCGCACATCTTCATCCGTCAGAAGTCCTTCCACATTAATCCCGGCTGATTCCACGGTGGAACGGAGCTGTCTGCCGAAGATGTCATTTCCGACTTTTCCTAAAAATGCGGTCTGATGCCCTAATCTGTTCAACATGGAAAGCACGTTGCAGGGTGCTCCGCCCGGATTTGCTTCATAAACCGGGTTGCCCTGACCACTGGTGCCGTTTTCTGTAAAATCAATTAATAATTCGCCGAGGGCGACTACATCATATTGTTTATTCATTGTGTGTGCTCCTTTCTTCTGCGTATGCTGGGGATGAAGTTCTGGTAGAGGTTGTTGGGACGTTACTCAATTTTCCTGCATTTCTTTTATATACATCTGCCATGCACGGTACTCGTTGTCCATGCGTGGGATTGGCACGCCTGCATGTACAAGCTGTGCTCCTGTGAAGTAATCCGGTTCAACTGCGTTCGGTGTTTCATTGATGTGCTGTCCGTTTGTACCATCTGTCTTTGTTCCGACAACCTCAACCCGGTAAAATCGAAATAGGTTGCCTCCCAGTTATTGATAAGTACCGGTCTTTTCGTATCACGGTATGCACTGCGGCAGATATGGCTTCGGATCAGACGGTGCAGATTCCAGGAAAGCGCAGAAAAACCATCTGCAGAATAGCTTAACACTGCCTCCGGTGTATCAAATGTCTCTCCCGGCTCTAATCTCCAGGAAAACATTTCATCGGATAAGCCCATCACAAGCCTTGTCTGCTCATACTGGTCTTTTTCTGCCTCTGCTTTGAAATTGCCGCTGTATAAAAGCATACAGCCATAACATTCGCCGGCATCCTCCCCTGTCTGTTTTCCAGCCAGCATCACAAATGGATTCTGCTGGTGGCTCGAAGCGCCACGCCTGCTGCCAAATACCTGATTGCCATGCTCCACGGACGTGCGTTCAAAAATCCGCTCCATCCCGTGTCTGCCATGAAAATGAATGACATCAAATTCTCCATTCATAAAATCAAGCACAGCACTTGCAGATTTTTCAATATGGACGGTCTTATCGCCATGATTGGTAATCTGAACCGCCCTGGTAATAATATCAAGTTCTGCAAATACACCGTAAAGCAGTGTTACCTGCACGCCGCTTACGGCATCCTCTAAATATACCTTTAACGTTTCACTCTCTGTCCCGGTCTCATCATAAACTGCCGGAAATCCCGGAATCTGGTATTTTCCTTTACATACCTCACAGGATACGAACCGCAGATCGGCACAATAGCTTCCATCTGCATTTTTCAGCACAAATGCCGGGCTGCGGAAATCCCCGGTTCCAAAACACGGATATTCCTGCGGCAGTGCATCCATGGAATATGTCTTATCGCACTCTGCCTCATACGGATTGCCGGAACCCCCCCTGTCATAATAGGTCAGAAGATACCGCATATCACCGTCTAACCGCGGTCCGTAATACAGATGGAGCAGTTGTCCATAAGCGCCGACAGCCATCTGATACGTCGTATTTTTTGTGTGCAAAGTAATTGTATGCGGTGTGAGCAGTTTCTGCTCCTGATCTATGATGATCGCCATAATTTTCCCCTTTCCGAACAAAATATATCATTAAGAAGTGCCACTTTTTATAATTGGTAAAATTCAATGGTAAAACTTATTTCCGGTAAAACACCTTTGCCTCATATGGTCTTAAATGAATCCCATGCTCTGTTTTTACAACATCCTTATAATTGCTGATCAAAACATCCTCTTCACCGGTAAAACCGTCCTCTAAGGCAAAGTCCATCTCCTGCTCCCTGAAGTTGCAGACTACAAACAGCTTTTCTTCTCCAAGTGTCCTGGTGTATGCAAACACATCCGGATGTTCGATCACCTTACTCTCGTATACACCATACACAATGATCTCCATCTGATGACGCAGTTCGATCAGCCTTTTGTAATAGGAAAATACTGATTCCGGATCATTGATCTGTGCTGCCGCATTGATCTTTTTATAATTTTCGTTGACCGAAATCCACGGTGTACCTGTCGTAAATCCTGCATTATCGCTGTCATCCCAATGCATTGGGAATCTCGCATTGTCACGACCGATAGCATTGACAAATTTTAACATCGTTTCTTCATCTAAAATACCGCCGCCGACAAAATCGCGGTATGCATTTTTAATCTCAATATCACGGAACTCCGAAAAATCTTTACATTTGCGGTTTGTCATACCGAGTTCCTCACCCTGATAAATATAAGGTGTTCCTTTCATAAAATGCAGGCAGGTTGCAAGCATTTTTGCGGAAATCTCGCGGTATTCTTCACTGTCATTTCCAAATCTTGAGACGGCTCTCGGCTGATCGTGGTTATCCCAGTAAAGGCTGTTCCATGCCACACCTTCAAGTCCATCTTCCCATTTTTCAAATACTTTCTTTAACTCAACAAGATCAAAGCTGCCATCACTCCATTTGCCATACTGTGTCTGTCCGAGGTTGACATGCTCAAATGTAAAAATCATATCCAGCTCACCCTGATCTGCCCCGGCATAGCGTTTCGCATCCTCCACGCCTGCACCGGCACCCTCGCCGACCGTCATCCAGTCAAACTTGGAGATTACTTTTTCATTCATCTCTTTTAAATATTCGTGCACGCGCGGTCCATTATTGACATACGGGGAAGAATCTCCAAATCTTTCATTGCCATGCACGATGCCGTCCGGAAAACGCTGATCTTTTGAAATCATCGTAATGACATCCATGCGGAATCCGTCGATACCGCGTTCGCCCCACCAGGTCATCATGTCAAAAACTTCCTGTCTGAGTTTCGGATTCTCCCAGTTAAGATCCGGCTGTTTTTTGGAAAACATATGAAGATAATACATATCCGTCGTCTGATCGTATTCCCATGCCGAACCGCCAAAACAGGAACCCCAGTTATTCGGCTCTTTTCCATCCTTTGCTTCACGCCAGATATAATAGTCACGGTACGGATTGTCTTTGCTTTTTCTGCTCTCCACAAACCACTGATGCTCATCGGAGCTGTGATTGACTACAAGATCCATGACGATCTTAATGCCAAGTTTATGCGCTTCTGCAAGCATCTCATCAAAATCTTCTAACGTGCCAAATTCTGTCATGATATCCCTGTAATCACTGATATCATAGCCGTTGTCATCATTCGGGGACTGATAGACCGGTGATAACCAGATCACATCTATTCCCAATAATTTTAAATAAGACAGCCGGCTCTTAATGCCGCGAAGATCGCCGACACCATCACCATTGCTGTCCATAAAGCTGCGCGGATAGATCTGGTAGACTACCGCTTCTTTCCACCATTTTTTTTGTTCCATAGGAATCCTCCATTCTTGCGCCGGTTTTGCGCATACACTATTTACCTTCCTGCTATATATATGGCTCATATACATATTAAATCAAGTCGTCTCCCTTACTACAAGTGATACCGGCAGAGTAGTGCGGTTCGGCACAAGTTCCCCGTTACCGGAACGGACGAGCAGTTCCACCGCCATTTTCGCCATCTCTTTGATCGGCTGATGGATCGTCGTGATCGGCGGCGTTGTTAATGATGCAATATTGACATCATCGAAACCCACGATCTTCATCTGCGACGGCACATCAATGTTCAACTTATGGCACACCTGAAGAAGCTGTGCTGCGATCAGATCACTGCTGGCAAAAATTCCGTCTGTATCCGGGTTTTCCTTTAGCAGTTTTTCGAGAATCTGATGGTATTCGAGATGATTATATTCAAAGGCCGTGGTATCTGCGATCTGATAAGAAACATTCTGTTTTTCACAGACTGCCCGGAAACCAACTGCACGCTCATCTGCCGGCATGGCTGTCTCGTGGACACCGCTGATATGGATCAGATGCTTACAGCCACAGTTAATCAGATGCTGCGCTGCAAGACGTCCACCCTGCTCATTATCGCACTCTACCTCTGCCGTTCCATTTTCAAGATAACGTTCTATCGTGATCAATGGCACATTTAATCCGGTAAACTTTTCCACACCGACCGTTCCACTGCAAAGGATCACTCCCGCTACACGGTTGCTGGTGCACATCTCCATGTATTCCCATTCCTTTTCGTTTTTTTCCTGAGAATTAAATAGAAGAATTTTATGCCCATAATGATAAGCCTGACTCTCTAAATTACTGATCAGTTCCGCAAAATACGGATGTCTGATATGTGGTACGATCACACCGATCGTATTCGTCGTCTGCTTTGAGAGCGAGCGGGCTACCTCGTTCGGACGGTAATTGAGTTTTTTCATTGCCTCATATACTTTTTTTCTTGTCTCTTCGCTGATATATCCGCGATTATTCAGCACACGGGAAACAGTGCTCACCGTAAGTCCCGTTTCCTTCGCCACATCCTTTAAGGTTGCCATACTACTCCTCTTTCTTGCGTGTAAAAATGTATTTTCACACGACTTCTCATTTCTTCGTCAAATCTATCTTTTTATTATGAAACAAATATCTGTATCTTCTCTGCACTGCCCTTTTTCATGCAAAATTCTTCCACAATCCGGGGCAGTTCAAATATACCTATCATTGTATCACAATCCGCAGTCACTTCAAAGATTACGTCATCAAAAAGCAGTGAAAAATCACGGATTCCGGCTTCTGTCTTAAATGTCTCATCACCGGCTTTTAATTCCCCGGTTCCGGCATTGTATACAAATTCAAAATCCCGGTTCACCTGCACATGCAATATATCTTCTGACTCTGCGCGCGTGATCTGAATCTCTGTTGCAGTATCCGGTGTAAACTCCCACTGAAACATATCTTCCTGCTGCATATTTTTATCTGCGCTGTCATACACCAGCTTTTTCCTGTCCTCATATTCCCTGACCGGCTGCTGTTTTAATACTTTTTCACCGTTTTTATAAGTAACCGAAAACTCTCTCGGCAACCCCATCGCCCCGGTATAATTTCTTCCATGATTTGGAAGTCTGAGCCACGGAACAGAGATCACTCTGTCTTTTGTATTGCTGTAAGTCTGCGCCGCGTAAGCCATCTTATTAATATAAGCCATATGGCGCACACCATCCGTCTGAAACTTGAAACCGTCGAACTCACCCCAGAAGTAAAAGCCGTCTGCGCTCCAGAACATCCAGCTTTCATCTTCGTTTTCATCCTTTAAGCACAGCAGATCCGGGCACTCCCAGGCATCTTTTAAAGTCAGCCTGTCTGTCTGCTCCCAGTTTAACAGATCCGTAGAACGGAAAATGCCAAAATCACTTTCCTCTAACCACAGCGTCATGATATACGCCTGGCTCTTTTCATGCCAGAACACCTTCGGATCACGGTTTTCTTTACAAACCGCCTCAAGCACACCTTTGTCAATTTTATGGAGTGTCTCTCCTCCGTCGGTGCTATATGCAATGCGCTGGGTAAACTGTTTCCCTGCGCTCCATTTATTATTATTTCCGGCTGCCGTATAGAAAAATACCAGCGCATCTTCCGGCAGACCGAGCATCTTATGATCATTTATAATGCCGCTTCCGGAAAACATCGTTCCTGTCTCATCCGGAAAAAGCACCTCATCTTTCTGCTCCCAATACAGCAGATCTTTGCTTACGGCATGTCCCCAGCTCATATTTTCCCACTGCACATCAAATGGGTTATGCTGGAAATATAAATGATAATTGCCATCTGCATATACAAGACCATTCGGATCGTTCATCCATCCGGTCTGCGGTGTAAAATGGATCGAAGGGCGGCGGGAAGCCTCACCCTGCGTATTGCAAAAAGATTGCTCCTCTGCTGCAGGTACTTCCTCATTTCTGATTCCGTCAAAGAAAGCCTTCCCAAAATCCCCTCTTAGAATTAGTGTTTTATCGGTAAATTGCTTTACCAGAAAACGGGCGTAATAACTGACAGGGTATGTTTTCTCCTCTGTGTTCCTGCTAAATCTGCGGTGTCGATATTCCCTGTGCTCTCAGTTCCGGCTGCTGTACTCTCACTGGCATCGCTGCTGTCCGCTGCGTTGCTTCCTGCATTACTGCCTGTATTTGCGCTGCCGGAATTGCTGTTGCTGCCACAGCCTGCTAACATCCCCATTGTCATTGCTGTCCTTACTGTGCCCTTACTTTAACACTGCTTTCTCAGTATGTCAATCGGTTGACATTTTAAATTTTATCAATTCCGATTCCTGTTTATGGTACTGGAAAAACACACACCTATCATGCAAAGCAAAAAGAGGACTTCACAACTTAGTTGCAAAATCCTCTTTCCGGTGTGCCACACATTTTACTGTATGACGGGTATATTAAATTTATTTGGGAACTACTTACTGATCTTTATCTTCTTTGCACTGCTGAAACTTCCATAAACTTTTGCGCCTGTGGAATCTTTCTTATAGGCACGCACTTTGACATAATAAGTCTTGCCTTTTGCCAATTTTCCAAGTGTTTTTGATGTGCCTGATATTGTTACTTTCTTTACATTCTTTTTGAATTGCTTATCCGTAGAATAAACAATCTGATATCCGGCTGCACCTTCCACTTTCTGGACTGTAACTTTTGCTTTTCTTCCCGAAACAGCTTTCATTTTCTTAATTGCAGATTTCTTTACGGTCACTTTCTGCCATTTCGCATATAAAGTAAGATTCTTTTTGCTGCTCTTTGAGATTGTTTTAATTCTCTTTGTATACTTGCTGTCTGTATACCAGCCCTTAAAGACATATCCCTTTTTGGAAGCAGATTTTAAATTTACCTTTTCATTGTAATAATATTCCGGGTTTTTGCTGCTGTTTTTACCTTTTCCTAACTTATAGGTAATTTTATAACCTACTGTGATCTTACAGGACGCGCTTACTCTGCTTCCATCTTTTGCCGTTGCCGTGATCGTGGTCACACCATTTTTCAATGCTTTTACTTTTCCATGCTTATCAACAGTCGCAGCTTTTTTGTTGGAAGATGTCCACTTAACGTCTTTAATATCTGCATCAGATGGTGAAACAACAGCCTTTAATGTAAGCGTTGCACCTTTTTTCATTCCGGCTTTTGTTTTATTTAACGTGATTTTTTTAACTTTTACTTCTTTCTTCTCTGTTTCCGGTTTCTTTTCTGTATCTTTCTCCGGAGCATTTTTAATTTCTCCAAGTTTTACAGTACCAAATACTTCCGGTTTAGACCATCCCATTCCTGTTTCATCGTTCCAGCTCAATGTACCAATTCTTTTGCCACTTGCATCAGCATCATTGATCTGAAATTCAAGTCCGATCTCATCTCCGGCTTTTGGTGTGATATCCGTCCATTTAAATGACGCCTCAACAACATATCCGTCAGAAGTTATTTTTGCCACAGACTTCATATTCTCTTCAAGGCACTTTTTGCCATTAAATGAGTGATCATTTGCATAACTGATCCTGTACTGCTTGTCATCGTCTTCATAAGAGTTGGATTTTCCATTATTTTCGTCGATAAATACTTCTAAGGAATCCTGCTCCCATGCATCACCGTTGGTATTATTGAGGACAGGATCTTTGATCTCGGCATATACATAAAGATTGTCTTTATCCCAGAGTAACTTCGCATTTGCAGAAATATTGGAGCCGAGATTGATTGTAATCGGAATGGTTCCGGCATTATCCCATACCGCATCTTTATCTCCGTCTACGGTAACTGTACCATAGGCAGCTTTCTCCACCCCTGGTTTCATCGTTACTTTCGCGTAATATTTACTGCTTGTTCCCTGTTTTCCTGTCAAATCATTAAATGCAGCTGTTTTATCCCCATTTGTGACCACAACATCCATTCCGATCACTTTTGCAACGGAAAGTCCTGATAACGGTACCTTTATGGTTGCCTGATAACCATTTTCTACTTCTGCTGCCTCGCTTCTTTTTACCGTTACGGTCACTGGTGTGATGTCATCTTTTCCGGAATTTGCAGAATCCACATAAACAGCAACTGCATCATTATCATCTTTTACGGCATCTTCTACCGTAACCTGCACGGTAAGACCATCTTTATCCCACATCGAAATAAAGGAAGCCGTGATATCATTCTGCATGATACTGTATGTCTTTCCTGTCACTGCATCACCTTTTTTCTCTGCAGCAACTACATCCTGAATTGACGGCTGGAGTCTGGATGCATCTACATACGCCCAGTACGCAGGTTTTGCTTTATAATTTCCATCAAAAAGCAATGGGCACTGCGCAGAGCCGTCTGCACCACCACCAACACCAGACTGTTCATGTAACCATGAATTTGGCTCGATGACCCCCCATACGGTCAATCCGGAAACGTTCGAACCATCTGCTTTTAAGCCTTTGATCGCATCGAATAACTGTTTATGACAATATGCAATTTTAGTATACTCGCTCTCTTTTGTTGCCATACCTGATGTATAAGATGCACTTGATTTAAAATCAAGCTCTGTAAGCTGTACTTTTCCTGCAGCTTTTGCATATTTTTCAGCCACTGTTTTAAACTGCGTGGCAGAAAAACTATCCACACTGTAATGTGCCTGCATGCCAAATGCATCCAGTCTGGTTCCATCGGCAGCCTTTACATCATTGATGAGTTTTACAATACCCTCACATTTTGTATTATCCGTCTCACCAAAATCGTTGTAATAAAGCTCTACATTTTTCGGTGCATACTGGTTTGCATATCTGAAGGCATTGATGATAAATTCGTTGCTCTTATATACATGCCACCAGCTTGAATTATTTCCATGACGGATCTCATCGAGACTTTCCGCTGCACTCACGGTATCTGTACGGTAAGAGTTTCCAATGACAGCCTCATTTACAACATCCCAGCCATAAAATAATCCGTCATATTTTCCATTTGCAACTTCCCCGAAGTAATGGTCAAAGACACTTGAAATAAACCATTCAAGACGGCGGTTCATGGTCTCTTTGTCCACATAAGGTTTGGTTTTATCATAATTTTCATGGAAAAACCATTCCTGTGTCTGGGAATGCCATACAAGGACATGACCACGGATACGGATTTTGTTATCCGGATTTTCATTATTCCACTCACAGATTTTATTTATTAATTTATCTGCACGTGAAAAGTCCAAGCTGTCACCGGCTTCATTTACGACCGGGACTTCAAGATCCTGTCCTTTAAATTGGATCGTCTTTGTGTTGACTTTATCCTCTAACTGATAGTTGAACAATGCATCCGGTTTTAATTCGTTTCCAAGTGTAACCGCATTAAAGTGTTTTTCCACCAGTTCCATCAGCGTATCATCATTGATCTCATCACCGGTCACTGCTGTGCCGGCAACTACATCATTGCCTAAAGCAGCTTTCACACTTTCTTTCCAGTCCGGGATGTCCTTCTCAATAGATGGCTTTTCTCTTTCAATCTTATTCATGGACACACCGGTCACATAGTAAGTCCCTTTTACGCAATCGCCCTGTCCATAGTTGGTTCCCTGTTCTATAATACGGATGACCACCTGATCTGCAGCTTTCGGTATTTTGAAAGTTCCCTCATATTTTGTCCATTCTCCAGCTTTTAATGTCTTTGTACAGTCTCCTGACAAAATACCTGCTGAATAACTTCCAAGATATGTTGCCTCACCACCGGAAACATAGAATGGTGCAAACTCCACATTTCTCTGCTCTTCCGGAGCATCTTTGTAATCATCGGACAATTTTGCCCAGAATGAGAATTTGTATGTTTCCCCTTTTTCAACCGCATCCGTGATATCCTGCGAAAAACAATCCCCAGGGGTGGCAGTTTCCTGATTACGTGTAAGTACACCGTATGTTTTTAGACCGGAATCTGCGATCTCTTCTTCCTCTGCTGCAACTGAAACAACCGATTCTCCGGCTGCACTGTTCCATGACTCCACCGCATCAGACGTTGCAAAATCACCGTTTTTTATAATATTATTCCCCAGTTTTGCATCGCCTGCTCCCACTTTCAGTTCAAATGTCACACTGACAAGACTTACCGTTGCATTTTCCGGTTTATCTTCCGTGATCATGATTCCGACTGCATCAATAGCGCCATCCCCCGATGGATTTATCGTGTACTCCGTCTGTCCGTTTAATCCGTACTGTGTATTAGCTGCTGTTGCATCATCTCCACCGTTGTATACTTTCAGACTGATCGGTACTTTCTGATCCGCCACCTGAAATGTAACAGCATTCACCTGTGACATTTCGATACTCTCCGGCAACGTCCATTTCACCTGATTATACTGTTTTGCAAAGGACAATTTCCACTGTCCATCTGCGAGTTCATAATCCGCGTCTCCCCATGCCACTTTCAGCTGATCTGCAGTAAAAACTTTTTTTACCCCTGAATTTTCGTTTTCATCTGCATAGACAACTGCATTTTCAAGATATGGTGTCAGCACAGGTCCTATCCCGGTAAAAACCATAGCACTGCATAAAGCTACGCATACCCCTGCTTTCCAATTTCGTTTCAAACCCCGTTCTCCTCCTTTTATATATTTTTGACAGTTACAAATTTATGTTAGCATGAGCAAATATTAAAAATAGGGGATTTTTTATAGAAAAAAACCGGACAAATAATAGAATACACTCTCTGCAGACATTCATTATCATGAGTTAAAAAAGTGGAGAATCCTGCAAAAAACAAAATTCTCCACTTTCTATCATGTTTTTACCACATGACATATATTATAAATTTACTTTTTGGGCTACTTACTGATCTTTACCTTCTTTGCACCGCTGAAACTTCCATAAACTTTTGCGCCTGTGGAATCTTTCTTATAAGCACGCACTTTGACATAATAAGTCTTGCCTTTTGAAAGTTTGCTTAAGGTTTTTGATGTTCCTGTCACTGTCTCTTTCTTTACATTTTTCTTGAATTTCTTATCTGTAGAGTAAACAATCTCGTATCCATCTGCGCCGGAAACTTTCTGAAGAGTTACTTTTGCTTTCTTTCCGGAAAGCGCTGTCACTTTCTTTACAGCGCCCTTTTTCACAACGACTTTTTCCCATTTTGCATATACAGTAATGTTCTTTTTACTGTTCTTTGCGATCGTTGTGATTTTCTTTGTGTACTTGCTGTCTGTATACCAGCCTTTAAATGCATAACCTTTCTTTGAAGCTGCCTTTAAGTTGATTTTCTGGTTGTAATAATACTCCGGATTCTGGTCGTTATTTTTTCCTTTCCCCAGTTTATAAGTGATCTTATAACCTACTGTGATCTTACAGGAAGCACTCACACCACTGCCGTCTTTTGCTGTCGCTTTGATCGTGGCAGTTCCATTTTGCAACGCTTTTACTTTTCCGTTTTTGTCAACGGCAGCAACTTTTTTGTTGGATGAAGACCACTTTACAGCTTTATTTGTTGCTTTCGACGGTGTAACAACTGCCTTCAATGTAAGGGTTTCACCTTTTTTCATTCCAGCCTGTGTCTTGTTTAATGTAATTTTACTTACTTTGACTTCTTTTGTCTCTGTGTCTTTATTTCCGTTATTATCTTCGATCTTATTCCACTTTGCATATACCGTGATCTCACCGGTTGTTCCTGCCTCGATCAGCGTGATCTGTTTTGTAAAACCTGAATCTTTATACCAGCCTTCAAATGTATATCCGGAACGTGTCGGATTTTTAAATGTAACCGTCTGTGTTTTATCATAAGAAGCCGGGTTCTGATCGTTGTTTGTTCCACCATTTAAAATATAGTTGATCTTATATGTTTCATAAGCTTCTGTGCTGTACAGATATACATCATCAATCGTTCCCCATGCTTCTGCATCACCTGCTACATGGATCGTTACGGTCAGTTTATCTCCAGCGGAAGCGGCGATTCCTTCTGCTTTTGGCTGCTGCCATACTTTCCATCCAGCCAGAGAAGCATTTCCGGTCTGTGCTGTATTCTGCGTATCATTGGAAAGTGAGATACTGACTGCCTCAGAATCTCCTCCATCATTACCCTGAATATACATATATGCACTGTATACACCGGATTTTGTAACTGTAACAGTCTGTTTTGCTGTAAAATCAACTGCGCTTGATGACCAGAAATGCAATCCCATGCTTCCACTTCTTGGATCTTCTTTCGTATTTCCCTGTGCACCATTTCCTTCGATCGTCCACGCATCACAGCCATCTTCAAATCCACCCTGCTGCAACAGGTTTTCCGGCAGTACGGACACGCTGCAGGTCGTGCTGAGCGTGGAAGTATTTCCCTCACCGTCTGTATAGGATACAGTACCTTTTACTTCATGGGTTCCATATGTCGTAATTGCTGCAATATCATCACTATTCCATGTTACAGAAGCGGTATCTTCTGATCCGTCATTAAACTGTACTGTAACAACTGCCGGTAATACTGACGCAATATCTGCTCCATATGCAGCTTCCACAGCATCCGGTGTTGTCACTGAATCAAGTCTTTTTGTTGTGGTTGCTCCGGTATTTACATACTTAAATACGTTTAAAGATGCAAGTGGTTTTCCATTAAAATCAAACAATGCCTGATTATCAACTGCTGAACCTCCATACCATTTGCCTGCATCATCTGCATCATATTCGCTTGCATAGCTTGCAGCCCATCCGGAACCGTATTTCTCCCATGCTGCCTTGTTTGAAGCAAGTACTTCTTCTGCATTATCCGCACTGCTGTCGTATACAGTTACCGGAATCCACGCCGGCTCCCAGTAAAATACACCGATACCATTGTCACCGACATTGTTGATCGCTGAAATAACACTTCTTACTTCATTTGCCTGTCCCTGTATGGAAAATGTATAATCCATACCATCTACTTTTGTATCATTATTACCTTTACGAACAGTATTTTCATGTCCATCGCCATCCTCTAAACTTGTTGCCCAGGATGTCTCTGCTACCATTACTTTTTTGTCATAAGTATCAGCAATATTCTTTAAAGTACTGGTAAGATTGTCAAGTGTTCCATGCCAGTATGGATAATAAGAAGATGCAAATACATCATAGCTTACATCATATGTATTCAGATTTTTTGCATAAGTTGCATAGTTTGCGCTTTTTTCCGGATTTGCAAAATGAACAGCAACTAAGATATTCTTTCCTTTTGCCTCTCCTGCTGCGTGAACCGCATCTGCACCGGCATCAAAGATCCTGCACATGTTTTCCCATGTACTCTCACCACAGACACCGTTGTTTGTCTCATTTCCAACCTGAACCATTCCAACATCAACACCTGCATCTAACAGTTCTGTAATGCTCGCTGTTGTATAATCAGATACAGCTGTCACTTTCTGATCGATCGTATAACCTGCCCAGGCTTTCGGTGCCTTCTGTTTTCCCGGATCTGCCCAGAAATCAGAATAATGGAAATCAATTAACACCTTCATGCCTGCGTCGGTTGCCCATTTTCCGATTTTCTTTGCTTTTGCAAGATCGTTATTTCCACCACCGTATCCTTTTCCATTGCTGTCATATGGATCATTCCACACACGTATACGCACATAGTTGACACCTGCTTCTTTTAACTGGCTGAAGAACTCCTGATCACCTATCACGTTACCGTTCCAGTCTTTGAATGTCACTCCGCTGTCTCTTAAGCTGACATAAGATGACACATCCACACCTTTGATAAAATCATCGCTCAGTCCATCTACTTTCTGTACAAAAATACCATCAGCTCCGGTATCAACGATGCCTGCATCAACCAGTGCATCTTTTGCAGCCTGCAGGACTGTTTTAGCTTCTGTTAATTCCTCTACGGTTTTGTTGTCTTTATCCCCATAAACTGCTTTTGCTGATGTAAGCGCTGTCTGTAATGCACTCCAGGTATCTGAAGTGTAATCTGACTCTGTCAGGGCTTCACAGGCTGTGATAAGGGTATTTAAAGCCTCTGCTGCTTCGGTTTTTTCCTCTCCATCAGACAGATTTTTTGTTAATGTAATGTCATCTACATCGAACCAGTATCCGGCACCTAATGTACCTGCAATTTTAATAATAATACTTCCGCTTTCATCTACTACTATATTTTCAACCTTAAACGTCGACCAGTTATTCCAGCCATTTTCCGTACTTAATACTGTACTCTCGTCTCCCGCATAAAACTTTAAATCTGCAGTTTTATCATTTTCTCCATCTATACTTAACATAGCGGTATAATTTCCTGCTGAAAGTCCCGTAATCTCCTGAGACATAACAAACTCGGCTTCGTTTTCCGACCAAATGTTGATATAACCCGTCGTATTATTTGTCATACCTGTGTCTGTACCTTTTTTTAAGTTTGGCGAATAATCGCCACCACCCAACAAAAATGTCCATCCAGATGCATCTGTCTCAAAATCTCCATTTGTTATCAGATTACTGCTGCTTGCAGTTTTTACATTCTCCGTACTTTCCTTTGTCTCTTCCACACTCACAGAAACTGTCTCTTCGCTTCCTGCTGCCCAGACATCCGTTGCCCCGGCACTTGTCACAATCAATGTCGCTGCCAGTGCCGCTGCCAGCATGCGCTTTACCATCCCACTTTTCATTATTTTTCCTCCCTCAACATCTTGTTTGCGCAACGCTGTTGTTCCTATGCTCTGAAAGAAATTTCATTTTCCCAGTTTTAACAACATTTCTCGTTTTTTTCTTTGCGCAACCGTTTGTTCATATTGCTATTATATATGCCACATATAACTTGCGCAATAGACACAAATCATAGAATTTGCATGCACTTTTTGTGCACTTTGTCTTTATATTGCATTTTATTCATATTATTTTTGTGCTTTTATAAAATATTTTTCTATAAATCCACGCCCAATTTTTGCGCAACAGCGTTCGTTTTTTTACTATACTTTTCCATTTTATCAGCAAAAATTTCTGTTTATTTACTTTATTTATAATTATTTTCAATAAATTCGTTGTTTTTCGTTTGCATGGGTATATAATGGAAGAAAAACGCAAAGGAGCATACGGTTATGAAAAACAAAAGAAAACAGATTTCCAATGAAATCTCAATCCGCATTCTGTCGGTCGTTATCACAATATTCGTCATTTTCTCTATTGTAGTTGCGATCATGATCGGGAACATCAGCTTGTCCTCGCAGAAAGACGAACTGGAACTGCAGTCAAAAGCTGCTGCATATCAGCTTGAAACCTTTTTTAAAAAATACACAACGACCGTGGAACAGATGGCTCTCAATCCCGATATACGGGAAATCCTGACTGAAACTAAATCCGGCGATTCTATTAAAGAAGCCACCCTTTATCAGGATGTATTTAAAGAGCTGCAGAGTCATCAGGCAACAGACAGTGAAAACATTCTTGCTGCCTGGATCGGTGATATTGATGCTAATGTTCTGACCCAGTCAGACGGCTATACCAGTGACAGTTCTTTTGATATCACGCAAAGAGACTGGTATCAGGTAACACAAACCGGTAAAAGTATGCTCACCAACGCTTACACAGATGTCAGCACAGGCAAATTAATTTTAAGCGCCGCCGCACCCGTATACGATCCTTCCGGAAAAAATGTTGTCGGTGTTGCCGGATTGGATATTGCCTTAGACCATATCAACGAATTATTTTTCTCCTACACAGTAGGTGATAATGGTTTTGTAATTCTTTTAACATCTGACGGAACCATCATTTACCATCCAAATACAGATTATCAGTTAAAAACCCTTACTGAGATTGGTGTAAGTGATGATGTTGTCAATGCTCTTGGAGGTGGAAATACCGCAGTAAAATATACCATTGGAAATAAATCGAGATATGGATATATTGTAGACATTACAGATACCGATTATTTTGTTTTAAGCTGTCTGCCATCCAGTGAATATTTTTCCAGCCTCACCATATGCATGGTTATTATGCTTGTACTGATTGTCATCGGTATTGCAGCCACTGTCATTGCCATCCGCAAAGTCGCTTCTGCTATTACAAAACCGATCAGTACATTAAATGATGTTGCACAGGAACTTGCCAAAGGAAACCTTGATGTATCCCTTAAGATTCACTCTGACAATGAAATCGGCGAACTGTCTGACTCCATCCAGTTAACGGTAGACCGCCTGAAGGAATACATTAATTACATTAATGAGATTACCTATGCCTTAAACCGTTTAGCAGATGGAAAGTTAAAATTTACACTGAAATATGATTATGCCGGAGATTTTTCAAAAGTAAAAGAAGGTCTTATCAATATTTCTGAATCCATGCAAAACATCATGACTGATATTATCAACACTTCCAGTCAGGTGTCTGCCGGTTCTGAGGATCTTGCCAAAGCAGCACAAAGTATTGCGGAAGGCGCCACCACACAATCGGCTTCCGTAGAAGAACTTGTTGCCACCACAACTGCTGTTACCGATCAGGTAAAAGAAAATACTGCTGCTGCACAGGTTGCGGCTGATGAAACATTAAAAGTAACTGATATGATGCGAAACAGCAAAGATCAGATGTCACTAATGACAGAAGCAATGAATAAGATCACACAGACCTCCAATGAGGTTGTCGGCATCATTAAGACAATTGAAGATATCGCAGACCAGACAAATCTGTTAGCATTAAATGCTTCCATTGAAGCTGCACGGGCAGGTGAAGCCGGAAAAGGATTTGCTGTTGTTGCCTCCGAGATAGGTTCTTTAGCCGAGGAAAGCTCCAAAGCAGCCAATACGACCAAAGATCTCATCGGTATTTCCATTAACGAAATTGAACATGGAAACCAGATTGTAAATGACGTCGTCACTTCCATTCAGGAAGTCATGGAGGCTGTTCAGAAAGTAAATGAAATGATTTCAAAGAGTTCCGAAACTTATGTCCAGCAGGAGCAGAGCATGGAACAGCTTGAGATTGGTATTGAAGAAATTTCTAAAGGAGTGGAAGACAACTCTGCCGCTGCCGAAGAAACTTCTGCCACATCGGAAGAGCTTGCCGCTCAGGCTACTACGCTAGAGCAGCTTGTACAAAGATTTGACCTGACCAACGAGGAATAACACGCGGATCTAACGCCGGAACAGTTAAAAAATCCCCTGTAACCAGCAATACAAATATAGCAGGTTGCAGGGGATTTCTTCTATTCAATGTAAATTCTATTCACTGTGAATTTTATTCGTTGCGAATTTATTCGTTGCGAATTTATTCGTTGCGAATTTATTCGTTGCGAATTTATTCGTTGCGAATTTATTCGCATACGTATGGCATTAATGCAACGTGACGGGCTCTCTTAATAGCTACTGTAAGAGCTCTCTGGTGTTTTGCACAGTTGCCAGTGATACGACGAGGAAGAATTTTTCCTCTCTCAGAGATGTATCTCTTTAATTTGTTTGTATCTTTGTAATCGATTACGTTATCTTTTCCACAGAAAACGCAAACTTTTTTTCTTCTATGCATCGGGCGTCTCTTCATTGGTGCGCCATCTTTGTCTGCTGCTTTATTGAAAGCCATGATAATTACCTCCTGTTGTTATGATCTCCATTAGTTAAATGGTAACTCTTCATCAATTCCATCCGGAATATTCATGAAGCCATCACCTGCTGCACTGCTCGGTGACGGTCTGTCGGAAGGATTAAAACCGGAATTATCTCCGCCGCCGCTGGCATTTTTGCTCTCTGCAAACTCTACATTTTCAGCAACAACGTCCGTCGTGTAAACACGCTGTCCGTCTTTGTTGGTGTAGCTGCCAGTCTGAATACGACCTTCCAGAACGAATTTTGTTCCCTTACGTCCGAATCTCTCCAAAAACTCTGCTGTTCTGCCAAATGCAACACAGTTGATAAAATCTGTATTCTGATCATCTCCGTCACGGCGGAAACGGCGATCTACTGCAAGTGAAAATCTTGCGATCGCAGTAGCACTCTCGCCCTGAGAATAACGGATCTCTGCGTCTCTGGTTAATCTTCCCATAAGAATAACTTTGTTCATATACGATTCCTCTCTTCTATCAAACAAACCGTTGTCAGTTCAAAGAATCTTATTTCTCGTCTTTTCTTACTACTAAGAAACGAAGAACATTGTCCATGATGCGGACATCGCGCTCAACTTCTGCCGGAACAGTAGATGCAGCGTCGAACTGGATGAAATAATAGAAAGCTTCTGACATCTTCTGGATCTCATATGCTAATTTCTTCTTACCAGCCTCTTCTACTTCTGTTACGTTACCACCGGCACGAGTGATGTACTCTTTTGCCTTCTCTACGGTAGCTGTTCTCGCATCGTCTTCGATCTTTGCACTAACAACAAGCGCTAATTCATACTTATTCATGCGAATTTTCCTCCTTTTGGTCTCTGGCCCGCTCTTATAAGAGTGAGCAAGGAATTTAATAATATATCACGAAGATATATTTTATCATAAAAATCAATAGTTTGCAAGAACTTTTTACTCAGCTTCCTTGCTTAGCTTCCTTTTTGCGGATTTCTCTGGTATTTTTCTCCACAAGTTTTCTTGCGATCATGATCTGGTGCCCGCAGCCTAAGCATTTCAACCTGAAATCTGCACCCACGCGCAGGATCTCCCATTCACTGCTGCCGCACGGATGCTGCTTTTTCAACCGCACCACATCACCAACTTCATATTTATCCATAAATCCTCTCTATTCTCCTATACTATTTATTCTGCGAGCAATTTGCTGCATCAATTGCGATCACAAGCATCATTCCAAGCAGTTCATCGCCCGGATTGGTAAAATCGATCACATACGTATCACCCCAGTGGAGTAATTGTTTTGAAATATGAATAATGGAACTGCAGCCGGAATATACATCATAATCCCAGCCAAGGAAATCTCCCTCCACACGCCATCCATTAAAATCAATATCATATTTCGGCCGGAACAGGGTAAACTGTTTTTCGATCTGTCCTCTTTTGATCCCACCTGTTTCAATTTCAAAGACCGGAAGAAGATTAAACAGCTTCTGACGGATCATTCCAACCTCAACATGTGCCGCATCATAGACATGGATCTGATGTCCAAGTGCAAACACCTCTGCCCTGACAAAATACCGTACATTGCCCTCCTCATCATAGACATCATAAGTATCTGACCATGAAAACACTCTCTGTTTTATCAGTAAACGCATACATTCTCCTTTTTAGACGTTTAAAATAGTACTTGCTCTGTTTACCGGATCTGTGAAAACACCTCACCAAGCCCTGCCTGGATTAAAAGATCTGCTCTGCCATCCATCGGTGTTGTAGATTTATTGATAAGCACCAGCTTGTTTCCCCGGTAATAGTCGATCAATCCTGCAGCCGGATATACTGCCAGCGAAGTTCCACCAATGATAAGCACATCTGCATGGCTGATATAAAATACAGCATCCTCTAAGGTCTGCTGGTTCAATCCCTCTTCATAAAGCACCACATCCGGTTTGATCTTACCTCCACACGCATCACACAGAGGAATCTCTGTACCGGATTTTAAAATATATTCCGCATCAAATCCTTTTCCACACTTCTGACAGTAATTGCGATGCACGCTGCCATGCAGCTCTAAAACATGCCTGCTTCCTGCCATCTGATGCAGTCCGTCAATGTTCTGTGTGATGACGGCCTTTACCTTGCCCGCAGCCTCTAACTCTGCAAGTTTCTGGTGTGTCACATTTGGTTTTGCATCAAGGCATAGCATCTTATCACGGTAAAAACGGTAAAATTCTTCTGTATGTCTCATATAAAAGGTATGACTTAATATCGTCTCCGGTGGATAATCATATTTTTGATTATAGAGTCCATCCACACTCCTGAAATCAGGGATGCCACTTTCGGTAGAAACGCCTGCTCCCCCGAAAAATACAATATTATCTGACTCCTGTACCATTTCTAAGAACTTTTCTATATTTGACATGATCAATCCTTTCTCAGGACAAACTGTCCCACCAGTTCATTTAAAGACACTGCCTGTGCAGACAGCTCCTCACTGGTTGCAGATGATTCCTGTGCTGCTGCAGAATTTGACTGAACCACCTCTGAGATCTGGTTTACCCCTGATTCTGCCTGTTCCATCGCTCTTGCCTGCTCTGCCGACTGTTCGCTTAACATCTTTGATTCCTCAGCGATCTCTTTGATTCCTTCAACTACTTCCTCTAATGCCGCAGAAGCGCTTTCTGCCGCCTTATTCCCCTCTGCGATCTCCTGCAGGGAACCTTCGATCAGCTGGCGGGTATCAACTGCTGACTGCGCACTCTGCTCTGCCAGTTTCCTGATCTGGTCCGCAACAACCGCAAATCCTTTTCCCGCTTCCCCTGCACGGGCAGCTTCGATCGCTGCATTTAAGGATAACAGATTCGTCTGGCTTGCAATATCTTCGATATCAGAAATAATATTTTCGATTTTGGTTGATGTCTCATTGATCCGTCCCATAGCATCCGTCAAAGCCGTCATCTGTTCGCGGCTGTTATCTGCCTGCTTTGCATACTGGCTTGCTTTCTGGTGCGATGCCTCAAGCTTTTCTGCCGTGGCATTGACATTGTCCGTAATGTTCGTGATCGTTGCCGTCAGTTCTTCCACGGAACCTGCCTGGTCTGTTGCCCCTTCTGCCAGTGCCTGTGCAGATTCTGCCAGATTTTCAGAACCAGCAGAAACCTGTTTTGAAGCATCTTCAACCTGCTGTAACGTACTGTTCATCTGACGGTTCATCTTTTTCATGGCATCTTTTAAGGCTACGAATTTTCCGACATATTTATCTTCGTTCCTGGTTCCGACAGCATAATTACCAGCCGCCATTTCTCCTAACAACTCCCCTGCATCCGTAATGATCAGGTTCAGATTATGCGCCATCTGTTCTGCTTCTAAGATCATCTCTTTGATCTCGTCATCTGCCTCGCTCTCCGGGAACGGGCTGTCAAGATCACCTTCTGCAAATGATTTCAGACGTTCTGCCAAAGCTGTCAGAGGCTTTTCTATATCTACAGCTATCGTATTTCCGATACGGATGGAAATCACAATACAGACCACGATCACCGCTATGATCACGATCATAAATATGAGCTCCATATTATGTAATGATGCCTTTGATGCATCACCCTTTTGTACATTCAGATCCATCAGTGTTGCCAGATCCTGATAAATTTTGTCATACTGTGGTGAGAGTTCACCGGTGTCGATTTCCTGTGCTTTTAAATAACCATCATCCGAAGATGATGTTGCAAGCTCTAAAACTTCTGCATCAATATCCCAATAGCCGTCCAGATCCGTAACTAACGTATTATATGCCTCTTTTGCCTGTGGGAAAACCATGGTACTTTCTATGTCTTTCAGATATGTTTCAAAGGCTTCCTTTTTCTGATCATGCAGCGATACCTGTGCCTCGATCATGTCCTCCTCATCATATCCAACAACAGCACGCAGGGCGCTTCTCGTCTCTGAAAATGTAACCATTGCCTTACCGATATCTCCCTGCGAGAATCCATAATTAGTCATCGCATATTCATATCGGCCAGACGCGACCAGCATTGCAATAATTCCAAGCACTGCTGCGATCGTCGCAATGCCTGTTACCATTTTAAATCCGGTATTTAACCGCTTTTTTATCTTCATGTCTTTCAGCTTTTGCATAACCGTTCACCTTCCCTTTTGTAATATACCTTTATCATGCATAATTCTAGTATATTTTCGATGCATTTTCAAGGTTTGCCACCTACGATACTGCTAAATTTTATCATCAAAAAACAGTAGTCTAGCAATCTGCTTTCTGCAGCTCTAAACTACTGTTTTTTAGTTGCGGGAACAGGATTTGAACCTGTGACCTTCGGGTTATGAGCCCGACGAGCTTCCAGACTGCTCCATCCCGCGATATTGCAACAGAACAAATGCCCTGTTCGTTTACATAACATTATTATAGACCTTTTTTTCTTTTTGTCAAATCATTCCTGCCAGCACTACGCTCGCAGCCATTCCTGCTGCCGTTGCAGCCAATGCCCCGGCAAGCGTATACCGGCTTTTTTTAATCTTTACACTCATGAAATAAACAGACATCGTGTAAAAAATCGTCTCCGTACTTCCTAGCATGATCGATGCCATACGCCCTAAAAGCGAATCTGTTCCATACTCCTTATAAATGTCTAAAAGTAATCCTGTTGCCGCCGAAGATGAAAACATTTTCACAACAGCAAGCGGAAGCAGTTCGGACGGGAATCCGATCTTTTCTGTGAAAATAGCACATACATTTGAAAAACATTCCAGAAATCCGGACGCACGCAGGATTCCAACAGCAACCATCAGTCCGATCAGTGTTGGCATGATCCCTATGACTGTTTCAAATCCGTCTTTCGCTCCCTCGATAAACTCTTCGTAGATATTGTGCCTGCACAACAGCCCATATCCGATAATCAAAAAAATCAGAAGTGGTATCATGATATCGGATAAAAACATCATTATCTGCATAGGACACTTCCCGAAGCTGCTGTTAGTTTATTATATGTATCAGCGATTCACATTATTCATGCGATTTTCGCGCCAGACGTTCATAATCCTCCTGTGGCATTGGTTTTGCGAAATAATATCCCTGAATATAATTACAGCCAAGTCTCTTGAGCATCTGTACCTGTTTCTTTTCTTCAACGCCTTCTGCAATGACCGGCATATCCAGCGCTTTTGCCATCTGGATAACTGCCGCTAAGATCTTTTCTCCGCGCCCATCATCTTTGCCTTTGGAAAGAAACTTCATATCAATTTTCAGCACATCCAGATCAATGTCCTTTAACACGTTCAAAGATGAATATCCGCTTCCAAAATCATCCATCAGAATTGTAAATCCTGCCTTGTGCAGATAATTCACCGCATTTAAGATGACATTTTCCGTATCGGAAAAAACACTCTCCGTCAGTTCTAAGTGCAGGTACTCCGGTGGTATCCGGTATTTTTCCACAAGATTGACCAGTGACTCTAAAAAATTTGGATTATAAAGGTTGACACGGGAAACATTCACAGAGATCGGATCCGGCTTACGTCCTGCTCTTAACGCCGTGGCAATAAGCTGGCAGACCTGATCCCACACATAATAATCAAGTTTTATAATAAAACCGTTTTTCTCGAAAACAGGTATAAACTCTCCCGGTGAAACCATCGTCCCATCCGGTTTTTTCCAGCGTACAAGTGCTTCCGCGCCACGCGGCGTATAACCATCTAACTCATACTTCGGCTGAAAATAAACGACAAACTGTTTTTCCTCAAGTGCCGTATCCATTTCGTTTATGATCTGCTGCTCCCGCTGCATCTCTTTTCCCATCTGTTCCGTGTAGAGTGCCTCATGATGCATATACTGCCCCTTGCATTCCTGTGCCGCAATTACAGCATGCTCATAGATTGCCGATACCTCCATCTCCTTGTCCCGGATGATATAACATCCCGCCGACGTCTCAAGATAACAGCGCAGCTCCCCGTTTTTCTTCACCTGTTCCCGGATCTTCTGGGCGATCAGCAGTGCATCCTGTTCTTTTTCTACCGCAACACAGATTCCAAAAACATCGGAATTTAATCTGCCATAAGTATACGTCTTATATGCGCTGAGTACACCGCAGATATTGTGCGCCATACATCTTAACAGACGGTCTCCTTCTGCCGCACCATAGAAAGAATTGATCATTTTAAACCGGTCAATATCCAGCCGGATAAATGCAAATGTCTGATCCTTACTGTCATCCAGCATCTCCCTCGTCTTCTGGTAAAACATCTGACGGTTATAAATTCCTGTCAGGGAATCATACTCTAAAAAGTGCTGTTTGCTCCTTTTGATGGCATTCATGACACGAAACCAGATGATCTCCCGGTGGAATGACTTCGGTATAAAATCCCATACCCCATACTCCAGACAGCGTTTTTCATTTTCTACATTGTCTTCCGTTGTCGCAATGACGATCGGAATATACTTATATTCACTGTGTTTTTTGAATTCCTCCAGGAAAGCAAATCCATCCATTACAGGCATAATAAGATCCAGTATAATTGCCGCTACCGAAAGTCCTTTATCCTTTTTCAGATACTCCAGTGCCTTTTTCCCGTCTTCTGACTCTACGATCTGATAAGCTTTACGGAAAATATCAGCCAGGGACTGCCTGTTGAGCTTATTATCATCTACAATCAAGATCTTATTTTTTTTCATTGGTATCCCTCACTTTCTCTGAGGATTTGTCTTACACATAAATCTATTCTCATTATAATGTCTTTTATCAAATAGTACAACGAATTATTTGTCAGATTTTATAAATATTTTGTCTGATTTTACAAAAAATAATCGCAGTCAGTGTACTGCATGTCGTTGCGATCAGTGCCGGACCGACGATCTGCGCCGGATTCACACTTCCATACTGGCTGCGGTAGGCAATAATGTTTACCGGTATGATCTGAAGGGATGAAATATTGATGATCAAAAAATCACACATCTCGTTGCTGGCGGTCCGCTCCCCTTTTTTTACTGTGCCATCTGAAAATGCTTTCTTTCCACGCTCTTTTTCTAATTCCGCCAGCGCCTCCATCGCTTTTAATCCGGCTGGTGTTGCTGCCCATCCCAGTCCGAATATATTTGCAATCATATTGGTGGCAATATATTTATTTGCCGGATGATCTTTTGGAATATCCGGGAACAGAAAATGCAGCACCGGCGCAAGACGCCTTGACAATCCTGCAATGATACCTGTTTTTTCAGCGATTTTCATCAGTCCAACCCAGAAAGACATCACTCCCATCATGGTAATACAGAGTGTTACCGCCTCTTTTGCCGAGTCAAGCGCTGCCTGCGTAACCGCCGGAAGTGTGCCGTGAAATGCGGCAAATACAACGCCTGTCAAGATCATAAATGCCCAGAGATAATTCATATGTACCTCTCCGGTTTTTCTTTTATTTTATTTCTATATATCGCCATATATGTACCATTATTCATATAGAACTTTTTCAGTTATTTTTTCTAAATGTCAACATATATATCACTAACACCTGGATTTTTGAACTGAGGTATTTTATCTTGATATGGTTTTCTGATATTTTTCACAAATTTCCACGCTTAAGCCGGATATCCACACTTTTTCTCATTTTGCTGGTCGTTTTCCCCACAGTTTTCTCAGACGGATGCGCTTTCTCCAGGCATGCTCCGGATCAGTCTGCCCGTATCTCTTCCGGATATGAACCGGATCAGGCAGATTCCGTTTCTTCTGAATCCACTGATAATGACAATCAACGCACAGACAGCTCATCCGCGAATGCCTTTGACGAGTTTTTATTGCAGCTTTTCCGCTCGGAGGCTGCCCAGAATACCATAAACCTTCATTTTTCCCTCTCCTCCCCGGAATCTTACGGAATCACAGAAGTTCCAATTTCACTTGGCAGTATTTCCAGTCAGGCATCAAAGGAAAACCGTGCAGCCCTGGAAAACACGACTGCCGCCCTAAAACGTTTTGACCGCGAAAAACTGTCCAAAACCCGGCAGCTGACTTACGATATTTTGTCGGATTACCTTGCCATGGAGCAAAAGGGGACTGATTTTTCACTTTATGAAGAATACTTAACCCCTTCCTCCGGCACTCAGGCACAGCTTCCAGTACTTTATGAAGAGTATCGTTTTTCCTCCGAAGATGACATCAAAACTTACCTGAAACTGCTGCCCCTGACCAGTTCCCATTTTGACCAGATCATTGCTTTTGAAAAGCAAAAAGCTGCCGCCGGGCTCTTTATGTCCGATGCCATCTGTAAAAGTGTGATCGAACAGTGTTCCCGTTTTGCAGACGATGGGGACGATCATTATCTGATCTTAACTTTCAATAAAAAAGTGGATGCTTTTAAGGATCTGTCAGATGAACAGAAGACCGCCTATAAAAAACAAAATGAAAAGATTGTAAAAGAAGTGATTTTCCCTGCCTATACTTCACTGGCATCTTCCTTAACCAGCCTGCTTGGCAGCGGAAAAAATGAAAAAGGGCTCTGTTATCTGAAACACGGCAGAGATTATTACGAATATCTCGTCTACGAAAATACCGGCTGTGCGGATTCGATTGCGGATATACAGACTATGATCGGTCAGAAAAGACTTTCTGATCTAAGCGAAGCCGCCGCCCTGACGGATTCAAATCCCTCTCTCTGGAAGGATGCACAGAAAGCTTCTCTTTCCTATGCAGAACCCGCCTCTGTTTTAGAACAGTTGAAAGAACAGATGCAGGCAGATTTTCCAAAGGCTCCGGATGTTTCTTACACCGTCAGTCCTATTGAGGAATGTATGGAAGATTATCTTGCACCGGCTTATTATATCACTGCACCAATTGATGATTACAATGCCAATTCAATCTATATCAATGCAAAAACGGATGCATCCACCATGCGGTATTTCACAACGCTCGCCCACGAGGGTTTTCCCGGCCACCTGTATCAGACGATCATGTCCTATCAGTCCGGACTGCCGGCGATACGCAGTATTTTAAACTATCCGGGATATGTGGAAGGCTGGGCGACCTATGTGGAGATGATGTCCTATCATTATGCCGGGCTGAGGGAGGATGCCGCAACGCTTCTCGCCTTAAACCAGTCTGCCCTTTTAAGCCTTTATGCCTCGACCGATATCGGCATCCATTATGACGGCTGGTCGCTTGCCGATACGATAAAATTCTGGAACGATTACGGGATCAGCGATCCGGACACCATTGCAGAGATTTACCGCTATATCATATCAGAACCGGCAAATTATCTCCGTTATTATGTGGGTTATCTGCAGTTTCTGGAATTAAAGGACTATGCAAAGGAAATCTTTGGCAGTGATTATAATGAAATCTCATTTCATCAGGCAGTGCTTTCGATCGGCCCGGCACCGTTTCAAATCGTAAAGGATTATCTGAAAGATTTTTACCAGAAGTGACGAATCTACTCTTCCTTCAGCAGTGCCTGATATACATCCCGTTTGCTCATGCCGCGGTCTTTTGCCACCAGTTTCATCGCCTCTTTGTGCGGTATCCCCTGGCTTTCATATACCTGCATATGTTCCTCTAACGACATATCCTCCCAGGACTTTCTTGCCTCCTCGGCAAGTTCCTCGAAGGTTTTTCCATGAATCACGAGCACATACTCCCCGCGGGGTTCGTTCTCCTCATAGTAGGCAAGACTTTCTGACAGAGTCGTGCGCATTTTTTCTTCATAGCGCTTCGTGAGTTCCCGGCAGATGGATATCTGCCGGTCTCCGAGCGTATCATACAGTTCTTCTAATGTTTTTACAAGATGATGCGGCGCCTCATAAATAATGATCGTGCGTGTTTCATCCTTTAACTCCTGCAGAATAGCAGCCCGCTCTTTTTTCTCCCGCGGCAGAAATGCCTCGAACGCAAAACGCCTTGTCGGAAGCCCGGACATCGTAAGTGCCGTAATACACGCCGCTGCCCCCGGCAGGGATGTCACTTCAATTCCTTCCTCATAACAGATGCGCACTAAATCTTCGCCCGGATCGGAAATTCCCGGCGTACCCGCATCCGTGATCAGCGCAATGTTTTTTCCTTCCCGCAGCTTATCTGCAAGCTGATATGCTTTTTCTATCTTATTGTATTCATGATAACTCGTCATCGGCGTTTTGATCTCAAAATGATTCAACAGCTTAATGGAATTTCTGGTATCTTCCGCTGCGATCAGATCCACTTCCTTTAATGTGCGAAGCACCCGGTAGGTGATATCCTCAAGATTGCCGATCGGCGTTGCACATAAATATAATTTTCCTGACATGCCAGTCTCCGTTTCTGTTTTTAAAAGTGGTTTTTGTTTCGACACAACTTCTATCTATTAGCACATTATAAGGCTGCCGTGAGGAATTGACAAGAAAATCCTGTCCTGATGTACACAGTACGAATTGTATTAATTTATGCTATTTTTTCCGTACAGCTCGAAATATTTATCCGCCTGCTGCAGAGATATATTTAACCTGAATTATTCACAGAACAGTATCTGAACTGATAACTGTACCATGAATCCCCAAATTGACCCATGTAGCCTAAACATCGCTCAACCAATCTCCAAAAAGGGTATAAAATCCCTGTAGCAGAGTCCTGAGCGGTTATTAAGCTGTCAAGGTTCGTTAATAGTTGCTATTCCAGCTGTACATTCAGCTTACCGATATTTGAAAGTGTCTCATAGAATTCATTCTTATAAGGGCAGCTGCTACACAGCTTGAATGTGATATATCTTGCTGAACGAATTACTTTTGCAGCAATCTTCAGCAGTTTTAAACGGACGGTATCTATGCGTTGTTTTCGCATGTTTGCTGATAACGCCAATCGTCTAAACCAATTAAATATGTTATACGCAAGAGCGTGTACCTGAAGTCTGTTTGCATTTACGATTCTGGTATGACTGCTTACGGAAGCAAAATCAAAACCGGATTTGCTTTCTTTGATAAAGTTTTCCATCAGACCTCGCTTGCAGTAAAATTTGATAAGATACTCTGGTGCGGAATCCATGTTTGTGACAACAAATGTGTACATGTAAACCATCTGGTTTTCCGGCTTTTCAACCTTGCATACCACACGCCTTTCATAAGGCCATGACTTTGCTTTGTACATGAATTCACCATAAACTACCGCATAATCCACTTTGTTATTTCTGGTGATTTCATTAAGTTCATCCACAAAATAGGATGCTTTTTCACGGAGAAGACCATTCTCCTTCAGCCGGATCACATAGCTTGTGCCGTTTTCTTCACACTGCTTATAAAGATCAGGAGTCGCAAAACCACTATCACCACGAAGCAGAATACGGATTGCAGGATAATCATTCTGGTATTCATCCAGTATCGGCTGCAGGAAGTCAACCACTCCTGTACAGGAATACTGTGTTCCATCACGAAGCTGTACTTTTATCAGATCTCCAGTCATTCCGTCATAACAGACAAGCGGATGATAACCATTGCTTTGATAATGAAAGTTAAAGGCTCTGCCTTCCTGTCTGCCGTATGCATCAAGAAGGGTGGAATCCAGATCCAGAATAACAGCCGATGGCATCTGAATACTGTAAATTTTCTTCCGAAGCACTCTGGCAATCGCAAGGAACTGGTTTAAGGTATCTTCATCCATACGGTTAAAGAATCTCGATACCGTAGGCTGTGATGCAAGCGCATCTTTTTCAAGTACAGACTTGAATACCGGATCATTGGTCAGTTCATCGGAAGCATCATCTTCGAAATAACCGGCAATGATCATATATATCATCTGGAGCAGATTTTTCTGATCCGTGTGATATCTGAATAATGCAGGATCATTGGTCTTGAAAGTTTTGTCTAAAAGCTTATCAATACCAAGCTTGCTTATGAATTCTTTGATAAGAAGCAGACCTGCATCGGAGGAGAGATCTCCTCCATCAAAATTTATTTTTATCTGTCTATTGCTTTCTAAGGCTAAGGTGTTTACAATACTCATAAAGGGCTCCTTTGGGTTATTTTTTAAGATTCGACACCTTAATTTTACCACAAATGGATGCTCTTTTTTCATTCATCTGATAGGTGAAAAGCAATATTCAGTTAAAATATAGAAACTATGTGGTTTTCAGCCACTTTCACGGCTGTGCCGTGAATAATATAGGCTCAATTTTCTTTTTGCCGTCAACACCTGTAATGTTAATATATCCATCTTTTTGGGCTCTTTGTAACGGCGTAAACAGCACTGGTTCAAATGCTGTTTTAGCTATATCATTGATATCAAACATTTTCATTCTCCTTATCTGGAATTTTAAGCTCTGATAGAAAGTAAAATTACTCGCCAAAGATAAACCTAACGATTCTATCACTTGCTTTGTCAGTGGCGCTCATAATATCATCTTTCTTCCAATAAGGCTTATTAGCACTCTGATATTTGGAAACCAAGGCACGAGCTATAGGATATTTGCTATCGATATATCCTGTCTTGTTCTCGAGTTTAGTTGAAACCTTAGTTCTAAACCATTCGTTTCCGATTGCTCGATTAATCTTTTCTTCAAGAAGAATCTTGTTGCCTAATTTGTTTACGACGTCGTAGAATTCTTCTTCACTGTCAATCTCGGCATCTTTTCTAATTTCCTGAAGGTTGTTGCCGCTATATGGCATAATGTGTTCAATGTCATATTTTGTTCCAAGTGTAAAACTCAGACCTTTTTCTTTTGCAAAAAGAAACTCGTTCAGATATACCAGCACATTGCCATCATAGTCATGTAAAGCTGCCCAAATAGTTTCTTTATCCCAATTAGAACGGATATGTTCATTAAAATCCTGTGTGATTGCATCGACAGTGGTGCTTTTACTAACGAGCTTGACTTCTGCCCCAAACAAAAATGTCTTAAAATATTTACTGGAATAACCAACATCGACAAGTTCGAGAAGAGAAAACAGACGAAGCAAGCACTCAAGAATCGGTTCAACAAGTTCTTCTGTAATATTATCCTCATCGAATCTAAAGAAGTAGCTTGCCAAGAACAGTTTTGTGTTCTCGTTGAACTTTAGCAGAACTTTCATTTGAGGATATTCAGAAACCTTTTTCCAAACCTTAGCCAGTTTAACCATATCAGAACACATACCGATAGGATCAGTAATTGGCATTTTATTAATCTCAGTAAAATACCTTCTCAAGCCAGGTGTAGTCACATTGATTGCACCTGTTTCACTTATCGTTTCTTTGTTAACCGTTCGTATGTAATACATATACTGCATCAAGATCGAATTGATATCTGCTATACGAGTGCTTTCCAATTCGTTTATGCAGTTGTTCAACTGTTTCCACAAATCCGCAAACTCTTTTTCTTTTCCTCTTTTTTCTGCTTCCGCATATAGTTTCGCAGAGATGATATCCGAGTCGTAAAGAGGAAGCCCATCAGAGTTGAGAGAATTAAACATAGTGATAGCTTGCTCAACTTGCCAACTTTTAATTTCAATTACTTCACAGTTGTCCGTAATGGATTTTGCAATACTGTTCAATTGAGAATCTGACAGTTCACTTATCTTTCCATAGAAGAATTTGAAATTCCTAAAAAAGTTAGTATATCTGTTATCTTTTTGCTTGTATTTGATTTTAATTACTCTTGCTTCTGCTGAAGCGTAATCCGTAGCTTGAAGAATTGTTGACAATTCTGTCTTGTATTGCTCGTTTATAGAAAAATTCTCAAGGATGATTCCACGACGGCATATTTCAGCATCTTTAGCTGCATCGGGCTTGTCTGAAATATCTTCTGTTTCTGCTTTGTACAGAATACCCATTATTCTTCTTCTGCGTTCCTGTAAACCACGACAAAGGCTTGCAGAGTCCTCGTCACTTGCGGTCCTCTCAATTGCAATATTGATTCTGACCAGCAAAGCTTTTAATAACAACAAAAATGTGGTAGTTCTCTGCTGACCGTCAATAAGTCCATACTTTGTGTCATTATCCTGACAGTTGATAATAATTGTTCCGAAGAAGTATCTATCCTTGCTTTCGCTTTCAACAAAGTCATTGATGTCTTGCCAAAGCTTATCACAATTATCAATGCCCCAAGAATACGCACGCTGGTATTCCGGTATGGTAAAAACAGTATCTTCTTCGAGTTTCAGATAATCACCAATCTTTTTAAGTTTGGGTTCAATATTCTTTGCCATAATCAGGCCTCCATAACCGTTCTAAATATTTCATTGAGCTACCGTTCGTCTAACAATAATATTTATCCATTGTCACACATTACTCAGCTTGGCGCTGTAATGAGAATAACATTTAACTTAGCTCATCTATTGTTTTATCAATCTTCTCAATTGCATAGAGCGGCAAATTTATAAGCCAATCTTCCTTTTTGAAATCTGCCATCGAAGTACGAACAGATATATCAGGTGAAAACTTCTCCTGATATGTTTTCAAGCTCTTTGCTCTAAGGTTAACTTCTGCCTTCACTTCAACCGGAATAATTTGCTCACCTGTATCAATAACAAAGTCAACCTCACAAGAACCCCTATCGTTGGTATAATAATAAATACCTAAATCTTCGATGGTTTTTAATTGCTGACAAACATACTGTTCAGTAAGAGCGCCTTTGAATTCGACAAAAAGATCGTTCCCATCAAGCAAAGTACGTTGACGAAGCCCCGTCATGCATCCGAGCAATCCCACATCTACCAAAAATAACTTAAATGCTTTTAAGTCCTCATACGCCCGTAGCGGGATGCCCGTTGCATTTACACGGCTGACCTTATGAACGAGACCGCAATCACTGAGCCACATAATTGCGGTTTCATAGTCTTTCGCACGGGCACCTTCACGGACAAGCCCGTAAATGAATTTTTTGTTTTCTTTGGCTAACTGAGAAGGAATACTGTTCCACAACATACGAAGTCTTGGTACAATCTCATTTGGAGCATGTTTAGAGAAGTCTTGTTCGTAGGCTGCAAGGATTCGCTTTTGAATTTCACGGACCTCGTTAAAGTCTTTGTTCTCTGCGAAGCTTTGCACAGCTTCAGGCATACCACCGACAAAGTAGTATTGCTTTAAGGAATCGATATATGTTTGCTTAAAGCATGTAATCATCCCAAAGTCTTGCTTATCAAGAAGTTCGGCAAAACGTTCCTTATCGGTTGCCATCAAAAACTCTTTGAACGAAAGAGGATAAAGCTTTAAGAAATCTACCTTGCCAACGGGAAAAGATGTGCCTTGATGCAAAGCGATACCAAGCAAAGAACCGGCACATACAATGTGGTACTGCGGGGCGTTTTCATAAAAATACTTAAGAGATGCCAGCGCTCTCGGAACTTCCTGTACTTCATCAAAAATCAATAAAGAATTGTCTGGATCAATTTTGCGACCAGCATACAACTCTAATCCCATAATTAAGCGGTCAGTATCCAAGTCAGAAGCAAATAACTCTGCCATTCTGGAATTAGAGTCAAAATTGATATATATGGCATCTGTATACGCCTGCTTGCCGAATTCTTTCATTAGCCAGGTCTTGCCAACTTGACGTGCCCCTTCAATAATTAAGGGTTTGCGGCGTTTACTTTGTTTCCATTTTAATAGCTTTTCAATAGCAATTCGGTACATACATGCACCTCCGTCATCATAGTGTAAGTATAGTGTATCACACAGTCACAAAAATTACAACGATTTTTAGTCTGTTAAATACATTTTTACAGCGATTAAAGTTGATAAGTTTCACAATATTCTGACAAATATTAAAATACAAGCGATGCTTGGTAGGTTTACCGAGCACCGCTTGCGTGTAACTTTATTTAGTTAGCAATAAATCAATTCACATTTGATGATTCCTTCTGCTCGATTACGAATACTGTTCATAGCTCCGACCCATGCCATTTGGTTAGTTGCTTTTAACTCCCCTGTCACGCCCTCAGAAGCCTTCAATTGCTCAATAATAAGTTCCAGACGGTTCTGTGCCTGCTCATTCAAATCAGCGAGATATGTCCATAGCTCCCCGGTCAAGCAAAGGTCATCAAAGCGGATGGGATTGGATTCTCTCAAATATTCTCTGTGTATCCGTCCCCATCGACCAATAGATCTTGTTTCCTCTTGTAATTTAATATCAGGTATGAAGTAATCTCCACAACGAATATAGTTCAATTCTTGCATCATGTACGCCTCCTACTAAAGTTGAATAAATATATTAGTGATGAAAAAAGCGATACCTAGTTGTTAAAACCAAGTATCGCCAATTTTTCTTGTCGCACCCTGTACGGCAGCTACCCTATGTCAGTAATGTTCTCATGCTGTCTTATTGGAAGCTGCCGTCATCGCTCAGATTTTGTTTTAACATTGTCACATCCAAAAGATACTCTTCCATCTCTGTCCGATATACTTTCGAGACAACATATATGCTCTCTTTTAAATGACAGATTTTCCACTCCTGTGGTACACCGGCAGCTTCTTCTTTTTGCATCTGCTCAATGTAGCATCTTTTTTCCCGGATATTTTTAAGCAGTCTGCGTTTTACGGCAATTTCTTTTTCCAGTTCGGTTTCTTTCTCCGAAAGCAGTTTCAGGGACATTGCAACATCTCTGTTTTCCATAAATGTGCGAATGTCCCCAAGACTCATACCCATGTCCCGCAGCTCTAATATCGTATCGATCTGTTCAATCTGATCTAAGGAGTAATACCGGTATCTGGTGTCCGGATCAATATACCCCGGAGTAAACAGACCGATACGGTCATAATGCCGCAATGTTTCTGTTGTAATGTGCTTGATCTTCCCAAGCTGCGTTATACTAAGATAAGCTTTCATGTTCAATTAATTGATTCACCTTCCTGCGGAGTTCAATGAACTCATCCGTATCTTTAAGTGACAGATCACGATCATACGGCAGCAATACCGGAACCTCTGCCTTTACGGTTCCCGGTCTCTGGGTCAGCACATAAATTTTGCTGGATAAAAAGACTGCCTCCTCTATATCGTGTGTGACAAAAATAACAGTCGGCTTTTCCTCCTGCCAGATCTGGCGCATTAAAAGCTGCATGTCCGCTTTGGTCTGCGGGTCTAAGGCGGAGAACGGTTCATCCATAAGCAGTACCTCCGGGCTGTTTGCCAGTGCTCTTGCGATCGCAACCCTCTGTTTCATACCACCGGAAAGCTCCCTTGGATAACTGTCACGGAATTTTTCCAGTTTGATGATCTTTAAATATTTATTCAGAATCTCTTCCTGCTGGTCCGTCGGCATTTTCCGCAGTTTTAACCCGAACTTAATGTTATCTCCGACTGTCATCCACGGAAAAAGTGTATAGGACTGGAATACCATGCCACGGTCCGCTCCAGGGCCTATGATGTCACGATCCTGAATGACGATCTTTCCCGATGTCGCAGTGTCAAGACCGCCGATCATACGCAAAAGAGTGGATTTACCACAGCCGGACGGTCCTACGATCGATACAAATTCATTTTCCATGACATTGATATTCACATCTTTCATCGCCTGGACATCGCCTTTGGCAGACGGATATATTTTCTGCAGATCTCTGACATAAACGGTACTGTTTGCAAGATTTGCCTCTATATGATCTTCCGCAGGCGGAAGTATATTCTTTTTTTTCTTAAAAAATCCCATATGCTAAAACCTTACCTTTCTAACGGTTTACGCAGCCGCCCACGGAAACAGTTTTTTATTTAAAAATGCAAAAATGCGGTCCGTAATCAGTCCAAGCAGACCGATCAAAATAATGTTGGCAAAAATAGCGTCCGTCTTTAAGAAACGCTGCGATTTTAAGATTGTGTATCCAAGTCCTGTATTGGCAGCTACCAGTTCGGCGCTGACCAAATAGGTCCACGCCCAGCCGATCATCATTCGCAGTGTTTCCATCAGCCTTGGCATCATTGCCGGAATCAGGATCTTAAAGATCGTCTTTGGAGTGTTTGAACCTAACGTATAACCGGCATTGATCAGATCATCCGGTACCGCAAGCGCATCATCCGCAACCATTAATACCAGCTGGAAAAATGTACCGATAAAAATGACCGTGATCTTTGCACTTTCCTCGATTCCCACCCATACCATGATAAGAGGTACAAATGCCGGAACCGGCATATAACGGACAAACTCACACAGTGGGCGGATAAATGCTTCTGCCTTTTTGAATGTTCCAACTAAAATACCGATCGGGACACCTAAAAGAACCGCATATACAAAACCAAGGGTGATCCGGTAAATACTGATTCCTGTGTTTTCAAGCAGGCTGCCATCCTTGATGGACTCTATATAGAAGCGCACCACATTTTGTGGTTTCGGAAGAAAAATTTCCTTGATCGCACCACTCTCACTTGCAATCAGCCACGCAGCAAGCACAAAGACGAATGAAAGTATTGCAAACAATAGATATTTTTTCCTGTCGATTTCCTTTCTTATCTTAATTCGAATCATTATTCTGCCCCCTTAATGTAGGTATCATCCAAAATAGAGCTTAAATCATCCGGGATCTCATCGATCATCTTAGTTGATAACAGGAACTCAGCCGATTTCTGTAACGTATAAGAAAGATAGGTGTAATCATCACCGTCTTTAAAAGTTTCTTCATTCTTTGCCTTATCAAAAATAGTAACCCCGTCTAACATGGTCATATAATCATCTCTGGTAAGCTCTGCACCGTCGCAGATTGCCTGAATGAACTCATCATCTCTTGCATTTAATTTTTCAACACCATCAAACCAGGAATCGACGATTTTCTGTACCGCATCGGAACTTGAATCCAACACTTCCTGTCTGACCGCAAGTGTATCCGGGATCAAACCAGGCTCTTCCTTTGTTCTGTACAAAAGTTTTCCACCTGCATTGATCGCTGTGGAAAGTGTCGGCTCCCAGAGCACTGCTGCATCAATACTTCCCGCAATGAATGCCGGCCCTGCATCGTTGATCGTCATATTGACAAAGTTGACATCATCGACCGTCATATTGTTTTCTTCTAATATTTTCAGCAAAAACATATGCTCTAAGGTACCAACCTCAGTTGCAACTGTCTTACCCTTTAAATCTTCAATACTGTTAATTCCATCCTGTACCACGATACCATCTGCACCGTAGGAATTATCATTGACTAAAACAACTTTAAAATCCACACCCTCATTGACCGGCGCTACCGCATCGGAAGCTGCAATACAGATACCATCCACCTGTCCGGAATAAAATGCAGTCAGTGAATCGCTATATACCGGGAAAAACTGGAGGTCAACATAGACACCATTCTGTTCAAAAATACCGGTGTCCTTCACGCCGTACCATGCATACCAGCCGGACATCGGGCTGACACCAAGGATGAACGGATTGCTTTCTGTTCCTTTTGCCTTACCTGCATCTGCAGTCTTTTCCGTCGCTTTTGCACTATCACCATTTGCTGTACTGTTTCCTAATGTGCTGTTATTTCCACATCCTCCTAACATGGCAAGTGCCATCATTGCAATAAGCAGAATACTGATACTTCTCTTAATTTTTTTCATACGGTTGTCCTCCTCTTCCTCTTACTGCGCTTACATGATCGCTTCGATTCCTTTTTCTCCGGTTCTTACGCGGATCGCATCATTAACCGGAAGTACAAAAATTTTTCCGTCTCCGGCATGATTCGTCTTATTAACCTCCACAACCGTGTCGATCAGTTTCTGTAAATCTTCATCCCTGACAAACATATCGATCATTCTTTTTGCGACCAGTCTGTGTTTTACCGGTGCCCCCTCATCATAATCGTAATGTACCGGGCATTTTCCTCTTCCGATGATTTCACGGATCGTCATGGAATGAAATCCTGCCTGGTCTAAGGCATCTTTCGTCGGAAAATACATTTTCGGTCTTAATATAATCATTACCTCTTTCATCGCGGCACCTCCGTCCTATAACTCGTCTTTTCCACTGCTGATCGTGATTGCACGCTCCACATCGCTGACAAAAATTTTTCCATCTCCGTAGGTTCCGTTTTTATCCACTCTCGCGTTTTCAACAATTACTTTCAGCACCTTATCCACGTCCCCATCTTCCACAACAAGCATGATCAGTTCTTTGGGGATTTCATCATAATAGGTGTCACCTACTTTTAAACCTTTCTGTTTTCCACGTCCAAGCACGCTCATTTTGGTTGCTGCTGCAAAACCGCCTGCAAGCAGTGCATCAAGTACATCCTCTGATTTTTCCGGTCTGACGATCGCTTTTATCATCTTCATATTTGTATCCTCCATTTCTTCCTGCTTATTGTTCATTAGCTACTTCATTCCTTATTTATGCCTTTTATCATTACATGTTTGTTATTACGTCTTTATTGTTACACTTCGTACTTCCCGATATCAGTGATCTCCTTTGCGTTTGCCAGCCCGTATTCCTCACACAGAAATCCTTTTACAATCCTGCCATCGGATAATTCCACATCCCCGATACAGAGTGGTTTCCTGATCTGACCTAAAAATGCTCCGACACTCACAACCGGCAGTTCATAGATATCAACTGCGATCGCAGCGCCTTTTTTATCGTCATACACCATGCCCGGTTTCTCCGGTACCGTATCCAGACGGTACATCCTGTAATGTGGTGCGGTGTTTACACTTTCCCGATAGGAAGCCCCAAGCTCTGTCAGCTGGCTTTCCAATGGAAATCCTTTTTTATGCAGTCCGCATACCGCAAACGGGATACTCTGTGTCTTTAAAAACTGTTCCGCCGTGCCAAGGATCTCGCCCTCCTGATCGGATAATGAGAAAATGGTAATTCCAAACGGAATGCCTGTATCTGCCGTATTTTCCGGCACTGCTATGGCACACATGTCAAGCAGGTTACAGTGATTTGTATAAAGTCCCATCTGACTGTTTGTGGAAATCGGATCTTTTCTGACATCATCTCTTTTAAATGTACCGCCCGCCGTCGGCATGATGAGAACGGCGTCTTTTAAAATGTGTCTTGCCCGCATCCGGTATTCCTGTAACTGGTGCATCGCCTCGAATACTTTTCTTGCCGTGTGCTCCGGTTTATCGCCTGACCTTAAAACTGTTTCTGTTACCGGAAATACTTTTCCCGGGTGGCTCTCCACGAAATCACCGAGATCTTTCCAGCGCTCTGCCACCCAGGGTCCGTCATAAAGAATGGATGCTGCCTTTGAAAACATCGTGTAATCGATATATTCCACGGTAATTCCCATATCCTCGATCCGCTTTTTCGCCTGTTCCCATTTTGCTTTGTAAATATCTGCATATGGTCCGTAAAATGTCACACCGTCTTTTGCCAGACAGATTTTTTTCGGAAGTTTTGGCAGTGGCTCTTTGTACGCCCTTGACCAGCAGCACTCTTCATCCACGCCGCGTGCCGCAAGGTTGACTTTCTCTGCATCTTCCAAGCTGTTTGCAAACACGGTGACACAGTCAAGGCTTGCGCATGCCGGAACCACTCCTTTGGTCGACCAGGCACCGAGAGACGGCTTGTAGCCCACCAGACAGTTTAATGCTGCCGGTACACGGCCGGAACCTGCGGTATCTGTTCCCAGTGAGAACGCTGCCATTCCAAGTGCCACAGAGACTGCGGAACCGGAACTTGATCCACCGCTGATCAGCTCTGGATCAAGTGCGTTTTTTACTTCTCCATAAGGGCTTCTCGTTCCGACAAGACCTGTTGCAAACTGGTCTAAGTTGGTTTTCCCAACCGGAAATGCGCCTGCCCCGATCAGTTTTTTTACAACCGCTGCATCTTCTTTTGGATCATATGCATAATCCGGACACGCTGCTGTCGTAGGAGATCCCGCCACATCAATGTTGTCCTTGACTGCAAACGGGATACCCCATAATGGAAGCGATTCCATATCTTTTGGAAGTTTTTCAATGTAACCCATCATCCGTTTCAGATCCGGCGCGACAATCCAGATATTATAATCCCTGTACTTTTCTGCCCGGCGCACGATCTCGCCGGCAAGCTCCGCCGGGGTAAGTGATCCTTCTTTATAACTGTTTCTGATCCATGTCATTGTCAGTTTTTTGGGGAAATATTTCATATTTATCACTCTCCTTTTACACGCGGATACTTGCCGCAAGCTGTCCGGAATTTACCTGTTCGCCCGGTTTTAAATATACTTTTTCAATGGTTCCGCTGTACTCTGCCGTAACCGGGAATTCCATTTTCATGCTCTCTAAGATCACAAGAGTGTCCCCCTCTCTGACCTTCTGTCCGTCCTCAACTAATACCTTCCATACACTTCCCGGAATATTGGTTCTTGCTGCCTCACAGCCGTCCGGTACGGTTTCTTCCACGATTGCCGGTGCATCCTGTGTCTCGGAATCAAACTCATCGAGTCCTTTTTCTTTCCACATCTGCCGCTCAGCCTCAAAAGATGCTTCCTGATGGTCTTTAAATACACGGATCGTATCTTCATGCTCTTTTAAGAACTCCTGATATTTTCCAAGATTGAAGCTTGTCTCTTCTATCTTAATCTTGAATCTTCCACGAAGAAAATCTTCTCTGTCTTTTAAAATTTCCTCTGCACTGACCGGATAGAAACGGATCTGGTCAAAGAAATCCAAAAGCCACGGTTTTCCGGACTTAAAGTATTCTGTCTCTTTGAGTGGGTTCCACATCTGGATGGTACGTCCGACAAACTGATAACCGCCAGGGCCCTCCATACCATAGACACACAGATAGGCGCCGCCAATACCAACTGCATTTTCCGGTGTCCACGGTCTTGCCGGATTGTATTTCGTCGTTACCATACGGTGTCTCGGATCGACTGGTGTTGCAACCGGAGCACCGAGATATACATCTCCAAGTCCAAGTACCAGATAATCTGCATCAAATACGATTTTCTTTACATCTTCGATACTGTCTAAACCATTGATCCTGCGGATAAATTCCGGGTTGCTCGGACACCATGGTGCATTTGGTCTTACCGTCTGCTGATAACGTTTTGCTGCAAGCTGTGTCTGCGGATCATCCCAGGATAACGGAAGCCAGATGATTCTTGACGGAACCGTTACATCGGAAAGTTCCGGTAATGTGCGGTTGGTTTCAAGTACCGCTGCAAGCATTTCCTTAAGAGAAATCTTTTCGATATCAAAATGTACCTGTAAGGAACGGATGCCCGGTGTCAGGTCAATAATCGGCAGATTTTTTTTCTTTAACTCCTGCATTAGAACGTGAACACGGAAACGGATCGCAATATCGAGTTCCATCTCTCCGTATTCCACCAGAATATTATCTTCACCATCAAGTCTTGCAACGATCTTTGTTCCCGCTGCCGTTTCCTCTGCGAGGATCGCGTAATGATAATCAAGATCTTTTTGCTCCGGCAGTACAACTTCTTGATATTCATGACGAAGATTTGCTTCCTCCGCTTCCCGGATTTCCTTTGCCTGATCTAAATCAAGAAGCCTGAAGTGAACTTTATCGCCCGGATGAAGCTGTCCTAATTTCCACATCTCGCCTTTTGCCGTTGTCACGGAACATACAAATCCGCCAAGGCTCGGACCGTCCGGTCCAAGTAAAATGGACTGGTCACCGGTCAGATCCAGGGTACCTACCGCATAGGCATTGTCGTGAATGTTTGACGGATGAAGTCCTGCCTCGCCGCCATCCTCCCGTACCCACTGAGGGATCGGGCCATTTAAACGGATACCGGTTCTCGCGCTGTTAAAGTTTACCTCATACTCAGATTCTGTTAAGGTCTTTAAGTATTCCGGTTTCAAATATTCCGGTGTCGGCTGTGGCCCCGGGATCACACCGATCGTCCACTCATTCGTCAGTTTTGGACGATATTTTTCCGGCATGGAATCGATCGAATCGATCACACATTTTTCCTGTAAACGAAGCACATCTCCGGTGCGTAAGGTACGTCCGTTGTGTCCGCCGAATTTTCCATCAATAAAGGTAGAACTGCTGCCCATGATCTTTGGCATATCAAATCCGCCTGCCACTAAGAGATAGGTTCTCATTCCGACTTTACAGTCTTTAAATTTCAGCACCTGCATGGCGGATGCATGTACCACCTGATACATCGGGATCTCCACTCCATCTAAGGTTGCCTTCATATCTGCACCTGTGATACAGAAACTTACGGTTGTACGGAAACGGTAACTGCCGCCTCTTAATGTCAGCTCTAATCCCGGTGCACTCTCATCATTGCCAAGAATGCTGTTTCCAATTCGGAAGTTATAAGCATCCATTGGGCCACATGGTGGAACTCCTACAAACCAGTAACCGATCATGCCCGGATAATCCTGAACCGTTGTCTGTACTCCGCCGTCAAGTACTTCGATTGCATGCTCCTGTGGCATAAAATCTTTTAACATTCCGGTAAATAATGCACCGGTCTGATAGGTTTCTGTTTTTAACAGTGCTGCTAAATACTGCATATTTGAGGTAATTCCGTACACTCTTGAATCTTTAAGTACACGTTCCATCTTTGCGATCGCATCGGCACGGTCACTTCCATGTACGATCAGTTTTGCAAGCATCGGATCATAAAGGGATGTTACCTCCACACCTTTCTGGATCCAGGTCTCCACACGCGCTTCCGGTGAAAATGTAACCGCATCGATCTTTCCTGTGCCAGGGCGGAATCCGTTAATGCAGTCCTCAGCATAGACACGAACCTCGATCGCATGTCCCTGCGGCTTATGTACCAGTGATTTTATATTTTTTAACTCACCAGCAGCCTCTTTGACCATCCACTCCACAAGGTCGATCCCAAGTACCTCCTCTGTGATACCATGTTCTACCTGAAGTCTTGTATTTACCTCAAGGAAATAAAATCCTTCCGTCTGATCATCGTATAAAAACTCAACCGTTCCGGCACTTCTGTAGGAAGCTTCCTTTGCAAGCCGTTCTGCTGCCGCATACATTTTTTCCCTGACTTCATCCGAAAGATTCGGTGCCGGACTCTCCTCAACAACTTTCTGGTTTCTTCTCTGTACCGAGCAGTCTCTCTCTGCCAGTGCTGTTGTCTCACCGTATTCGTTGCCGAAAATCTGCACTTCCACATGGCGGGAACGCGTTACATATTTTTCAAGAAATACGCCGGCATCATTAAAGTTTGCTGCAGCGAGATGACAAACTGCATCATAAGCCTGCCGTAATTCTTCGGTGGAGTTACAGATCCTCATTCCAATTCCACCGCCGCCTGCGGTGCTCTTTAAGATAACCGGATATCCGATTTTTTCTGCCTCTGTAACTGCTTCTTCCACTCCGGACAAAAGTCCTGTTCCAGGTAACAGTGGAACATCTGCCTTCTCTGCAAGTGCTCTTGCGGAATGTTTCAAACCGAATAACTTGATCTGTTCAGAATCCGGTCCAATGAACTTAATGCCGTTCTCCTCACATTCTTTCGCAAAATCTGTATTCTCACTCAAAAATCCGTATCCCGGATGGATGGCTTTTGCACCGGTATCTAATGCAGCTTTTATGATTTTTTTTGTATCGAGATATGTCTCTTTTGCCGTACCATCGCCAATGTATACTGCCTCGTCTGCACGTTCCACATGTAAACTATCCTGATCCGCCTTAGAATATACAGCAACACTGCCGATTCCCATTTTCTTTAAGGTACGTTCAATTCGAACTGCGATTGCTCCACGATTTGCTATCAGTACTTTATCAAACATAGGGAATCCTCCAAACTTTTTTCACATTTTTTACTCTGCGTCCCAGATCAGCATCTTAATCGGGGTCGGGTTGTATGCATTACATGGATTGTTGAGCTGCGGACAGTTGCTGACTAACACCATCGTATGCTCTAACGCCTTCATCTCCACATATTTGCCCGGTGCAGAAACACCGTCATCGAATTTTGAACCGCCATCCTTTGACACCGGAACATTCATGAAAAAGTTAATGTTTGGGGCAAGGTCACGTTTCATGAAACCATGCGTATCATCTGCAAGCTGTAACATAAAGCTGTCTCTGCAATTGTGCATGTAAATTTTTTCTCTTGCATATCTTACGGTATTGCTCTGTGCGGAACATGCACCGCCGATCGTGTCATGACGTCCGGTCAGATCTGCCGTGATCTCTAACAACGGCTTTCCTGACTCAGTTCTTAGGATCGTACCCGTAGTCAGATAGATATTTTTCTGCATCACGATCGTTGGGATTGCTCCGTAATGATCCTCCGGGTTGGTCATGTCATAAAATGTGGTATCGACTGCCTGATTTCCTTCCATGTCTACAATTCTTAAGGACTGTCCCGGAAGCAGTTCATGCATCCAGCCTTTCCCGGCTTCCACGACTTCGTTATAAATTGCATTTTCTTCTTTTAAATCACTTGTTTTCTCTATAAATCCGTACATATCTTAACCTCCGTTTTCTACAACAATTTTCTCTGCCTGATTGTTTACTGATTTGGCTCCGTTCTACCTTTTAACGTCCCAGCAGGTTGTAATATTCCCATGTATTTTCAAATGCTCTGTAATTCTCCGGACGATAATTGACACATTCATCTGTTAGGTCAACTTCCGGTGCATCATATACTTCAATGGAAACCGGAACCGAAGGAAATTCTTTTGCAGGATCTAACGGGTTTGGCGTGTTTGATACGATAAAGATCATATCCATCTCCGTGCGGAGTGTTACGGTTGCGCCCTCTTTGCAGTGTCCTTCCTCAAAATGCATGCTGCCATCTTCCTCGATGTAAACTTTTGAGAAGAGATTCACACATGGAACTAAATCTCTTGCACTCATATTGTTGCGGACAAGTTCCATTTTGAAGTTTTCCTCTCCGCAACGGTGCCAGTCATTTCTCATTTCCTGATAAGTTGTCTTTCCGTATTTCTCATCGGTGAGAAGCCTTGTCGTATATCCTGAGATCGTATCATGCCATCCAAGGCTGTCCTCCACGATACTGGCCAACACACGTCCGTTATCGCTCATCAGCACATTTCCTTTTGTCAGGGAGGAAATAAACTGTGCTTTTAACGTATCCGGCATGTTATAGCGCTCCGAAGTATCTAACATGTTGTACATCAACATGGAAACATTTGCGTCATCGCCGAGCGCCTTGAAATGAATATATTTTCCACGTCCAATATTTCCTGACCATTTCTCTCCCGGTCTTAATGTCCTGCTCCAGATTTTCTTCATAATAATTTCCACCTTTCTTTGAATCTGCTGATCAAACGCTTATTTTGGGTACAAAAAAGAGGAAACGCAAAGGCTGCTTTTTATGCACCTTTGCATTTCCTCTTTCTGTTTTCTTATGCACTGATTGTAGCATCGGAAAAATAATGTGACAATTGAACTTTGTATGCATTTTTTTCTGTATAATTAGAACTTTTTTAGAACTTTGTAGAGTTATATGTCTCTAAAACATTACGAAGCTGCGCTCTGGTGTCTACCCCTACTTTTTCAAAAATATGGTAAACATGTTTTTTTACCGTAGAAAGACTGATTCCCATATTCTCTGCGATCTGGGCATTTGTCATTCCCCCGTCCATACAGGTCAGCGCTTCTTTTTCCCGCTCTGACAGTTCAAATTCTGCCGCAAGATGTGCAAGCATCTTATTCCTGTCGCCTGCCGCCTGCTTTGTTCCATTGAGTAGTCCTGCCAGTTTATGGGAAAGGTGCCCCTTTAGCACTTCTAAGATAAACATATCTTTGTCCGAAAAATCCCCAAGAAGTTCACTTCGGAAAAAATTAACAATACCAATCGGTTTTCCATATCTGCGAAGCAGTATCCCCGCGCCAAACGGGATATGATTCGGTTTTAAAAATCCCTGATAAAACTCTGTTTTCTGCCGCAGTGACTCCTCCATAATATCGGTATCACGGTAAGTGATCGTATGCTCAGACAATTCAAATGTATATTTCATGTAGTCTTTTTCATAATAAGAATCCAGATATTCTTCATAGACTCCCGGCTCCATCTCAATAAAGGACGATTTTTCGCTTTCAATGCCGCCTGCTTCATTAAAAACAATAAAATATCCTTTCGTATATGGGATCAACATACGGTAAGTTTTTAACACCCGTTCCGTAAATTGATCAATATCGGTAATATCATACATTTCCAGCAACACTTTATTGATGGTCAGCCATTCTGTTTCTTTTAATGTGTTTTCCATATCTGCTCATTCCAACTCGTATTTTCCCCAATTCTATCACAGGAAAAATCATACGACAATATCCGTTAAAAGCAGCCGGATCCTGCTATTATTCTTCTGCCAGTAAGTGTGACGGTTCCACTGGCTTCTCAATAATTCCTTTATCAAAATAGAAACCGGAAATCTTCCCGACTGCCTGATATACAAGACCTTCATCTTTTAATTCCGCAGAAGAATCCTCCGGTGAATAAAGTTTTATCGTAGAAATCATGGAATCTGCTTCATCTGCACTCACTTCAAGATGTTTTGCCACTATCTCAACTGCCTCTTCATGTGTGCTGTCATCATTTAAATAATCCAGACCTTTCTCATATGCCTCATTTACCTGTGCAAGCCACGCTGCATCCTTATTGTCTGTTCCTACAGCAAGTACATCTACAATAGAACCCGGTGCATCTTTACTTGAAAAGATCAGTTTTCCTACTCCCTGCTCTACCGCATTGCTAAGATATGGCTCCCATGTAACTGCCGCATCCAGATCACCACTGATAAAGGATACTCCGGCATCAGAGGAAGTCATATTAACAAGATCTACATCCGCATCCGTAAGTCCTGCTGTCTCAAGTGCCTGCATCAGCAGATAATGTGACGTCTGGTTGATAGACACGCCGACTGTCTTTCCTTTCAGATCTGCAATACTGTTAATATCATTTTTGACAAGGATTCCATCCGCTCCGGCAGACTCGTCCACGATTGCCGTTACATCTAACATATCTTCCTCATACTGGCTCTCCGCAATGATCGCTGCATCCAAAGTTGTATACGCAAGATCAACTTTTCCTGCTAACAGTGCCGAGCAGGATGCACTCGAATCATCAAAATCCACCATGGAAAAATCCAGACCACAGTTCTCAAAAAATCCTTTATCCATCGCAACATAAAATGGCGCCAATCCCACAAACGGATTTGACGCCATCGTCACAGTTATATTTTCAGTTGTATCTGCTGTACCTGTTTCTTTTTGCCCCGTCTCTCCAGTCTCGTTACTTCCACATCCTGTCATAAGTCCTGTTGCCATTGTCAAAATAAGTACCATCGAAATCATTTTTTTCTTCATCATTCACACACCTCTTTCTCACTGATCACTGCTCCATGCTGTAAATATTCAATTGCTGCGAGGGCTGCCTCATGCGCCACAAGAGACGATCCTCCCACTGCTTCACGTACCACATGAATATGATAATCATGCTGATGTGCATCCGCACAGGTATAATGTACACAGACGTCCGTCAGCAAACCAACCGCATAGATATGCTCAATTCCAAGTCCCTTTAATAAAATCTCCAGATCTGTGCCAAAGAAACCACTGTAACGCCTTTTTACTATCTGATATTCTTCCGGCAACGGTTCTATTCCGGTAAAATAATCAGCTGCGCGTGTTTCTTCTACTGCATGGACATCCTCATCTCCGTCAAGTTCTCTTCCGAAATCCACCAGATTTTTCCGGTGTACCTCCCGAAAATAGATAATCGGTCTGCCCGCCTTTCGAAATGCCTCAATCACATGTTTTACACTCTCAACCACCGAAAGACCCTTCATCTCCTCCGGCAGCCCCTCTACAAACTGGTTTTGCACATCAATCACCAGTAGTGCGCTTTTGTCTGCTATCATAACAACCACCTCTTTCCAAATCTGTTGTCATGAATTATAACGGCAGGTATATATTTTCACAATCAGCAGAATGATTGATTTGCATACTACTTTCGATGTACCAATACTTCTTTTCCTCTACCTTAAAATAACTGTGTCCGCCTGCTGATTCCCAGTTTTTCAAAAATATTACTCAGATGTTTTTTTACTGTTGCCTCACTGATCAGAAGCTGTCTGGCGATTTCCTGATTGGAATATCCTTTTCTTACAAGCTGCACGATTTCCTGTTCCCTCCCCGAAAGAAGATCTGCCTCCCTGTTTTTTATGGTATTTTCCGCACCCGAAACATAATGGTTTGCATAGGCAAAAACATTTTTTTCAAAATGAGGCAGAAATGTCTGCAAAATTTCCATCTCATGCCCTGTAACGTCCGGTTCTCCACACTTCCGCAGCAGATTCAAAAATACCCGTGTCTTTCCCTCTTTCATAATGATAAGCCCGCATCCCATATCTAATTTCTGGGGTTTAAAATACTCACGGTAAATCACCGATGCTCTTCGTTTCTCATCCGTTAAAAGATCGGTATCGCGGTATGCCATTGATTTTGTAAAATTGCACATCTGCATCAGATAGTCTTTTGCAAAATAAGTATCTAAGTATTTCCGTTTCATGACAGGATCCACATTTTCAAATACCGAATGCGCCACGTCTAACCTGCCGTCTTCATCTATCACTAAAAAATAACCCTGCGCATATGGAATCAATATACGGATCAGTTTTAAACATCTTTCTCCAAACGTCTCCAGGCTTCCGGCATAATAGATTTCCAGAAGAATGTCATTGAACATGCGCCATTCTTTTTCTGTCATAACGTAATATCCTCCACAGACACTCCAAGAGATGCCAGCTTTGCAATCGTCACTTTGATCTGATACTCCAACTCCTGATTTTCCACCCCATTGTTTGCACGTTTGATGCGCTGTAAATCTGTATATTTATCAATTAAAACCGTGATCAGTTCTTTTTCTGTCATATCCTCCATCCTCACTACCGCCTTTCTCCGATATAAAAAATAATAGCCTGCGCTTTTCGAATATTCTATTGTTGTGAATTGTATCTGTATTCTGTAATTTTCTATATTTTAGCGGATTTTATTTTTGGTGTAAACATGCAACTTCCATTTATCTTTTGTACTTCCCGCCATCTGTTTCCTGCTGTTGTCCACACCTATTGTGTGAACAGCAGCAATTTTCTTTCACAATCTGATGCCATGCCTGACTTTGTGCTTTTGTTCCTATTCCAGTTTTTGTCTATACAACAATCCCTGCACCTTTTATTCCTTCTCTTTCACATACACCGTCATGCGTTCCTTTGTTCCATCCTCACTGGCGTAGACATAAGACCTGCCAGCTGCTTTCGCAGTGATAACCCCGTTTGCATCTACCGACACCACATTGGAGTTAGAGCAGGAATACGCCGGCTGATTGCCGGAAGATACCGTCGCATTTACTCTTGCACGTTCCCCCGGATGAAGTGTAATCGTCGTCTGCTCAAATGTAATCTTTGGAGATCTGACCGTCACTTCACAATTTTTGCTGACTCCATCTACGGTTACAGTAATGACTGCCGTTCCATGTTTGACCGCGGTTACTTTTCCTGTTTCATCCACAGTCGCCACACTTTTTTTGTTTGTTTTCCACACTGGCGTGGATTTTGATGTGGAAGAAACTTTCAATTTATACTTTTCCCGTCTGTATAGCGAGATTTTAGACGGCATCAGGCGAACTGTCGGACTTTTTACTGTCACTTTACAATTCACAGACGTACCGTCGACCTTTGCAGTAACCGTAGTTGTTCCCGGCTTCTTTGCTGTTACTTTTCCATTTTCACTTACCGATGCAATGCTTGTCTTTGCCGACTTCCACGTTACCTTGTGTCCGGTAGAAGAAGCTGCCGAAAGCACAGCACTCTCTCCGTTTTCCAAGGTCAGACTGGTCTGATTCAACGTGACTTTCGTCTTTGTCACCGTGATCTTGCAGCTTGCCTCCGCATTTTTGCTTTTTGCAGTGATCGTCGCACTTCCCGCCTTTTTGGCAGTAATTTTCCCATAGGTGTTCACTGATGCAACCTTTGAATCACTGGATGTAAATGTCGGCTTTTTACTGCCGGATGCAATCACGGACAAACAATAAGTGTCCCCGATTTTCAATGTTTTTTCATATGCGCTTAAGAAAATAAAACCATATCCTGAAGCCGCATACACTTCTACTTTCTGATACTCTGAAATAAAAAGCATGGAAACCATGCAGAGGATGGCTAATGCCATCCGGATGACTTTTTTCCCTGATTTCATAGATATTTCCCCCAATCCTTCTCTGAATGACAGATGGCGGAAATGTACAAAAGAAAAGGTCATCCGGCACATTTTCCACACCGGATGACCTTATTATTAAATTATCATAGCTGATTACGGATGTAAACCGAACAAATCATAAAGTTTTTATAATTTACGCTTCCTGTTTTCTCTTCCCCATCACCAGATAGAACACAACTCCCGCTGCCACACCCCCGATGGAAATGATCTGTGACGTGGAAAGTATGCCGATGCTTCCCCGGTAATCGTTCCGGAAAAACTCAATGATAAATCTTCCGATTCCGTAAAGCACCATATATCCTGCTGCCACCTGTCCTTCTTTCGGCTTTCTTCCTGCGTAAAGAAGCAAAAGGCCACAGATCAGAAAGTCCCCTGCAGATGACATGAGCTGTGTCGGCAGAAGTTTCACACCGTTTGGTGCAAAATCGGAATGGGTAAATGTAATGCTAAACCACGAATCTGTCTCCCTGCCATAACAGCAGCCTGCAAAAAAGCAGCCGAGGCGCCCGAATCCCTGCGCAAATGATACCGAAGGCATTACAAGATCAAAATACGGCAGAAAACGTTCTTTCTTGACGCGGCAATAAATGAAACTCGTCAGTGCTCCGCCTATGATTCCACCATAAACGACATATCCATTTTTAAAATTCCAGAGTATGGACGGATCTTTTAAAATCTCCGGAATCTCCACAATATAATAAAGCAGACGGCAGCCGATCATTCCTCCGAAGATTGCACAGAAGAATATTCCATAAATAATGTCCTCATTCAATCCGCGCTTTTTTCCGCGTTTTAAGCACATCATCAGTGCCGCTGCAAAACCGATCGCGATCATAAGACCGTACATATGAAATGTAACCGGTCCTATCTTTATATCATTAAACATATATTTTAATTTATCCTTTCTGAATCACTCAAATACATACTGATTATGTTTCATACCTGTCATTTTCCACACAAAATAATTTTTCTGCTGCTTTATACACAATATGGTTTTAAATAATCCACTTAATACCCATAAATATCATAAATCTCATCTGTATACACGCCCTGTTCTTTATAAACAATCAGCGGCTTTTCTACGGTAAGCCTTGATTTTCCGCCACGCAGTCCTTCGATCAGCACCATATTCGGTTCTTTATCCACAAACGGATACACAAGCTGCATGCGCTTGGGTTCGATCTTGTACGCAACCATTTTACTCATGATCTCCGCAAGCCGGAATGGGCGGTGTACCATATAAAACCTGCCTCCCGGAACCAGCATTTTGGCAGTTTCGCGCAGGATATCATCCAGTGTACAGAGTACTTCATGCCTTGCGATCGCTTTTGCCTCAGACGGTGAATTTTGTCCATGTGTTCCGATCATATACGGCGGATTTGTGGTTATCACATCAAATGATGATCCTCCAAATATGGCAGATGCCTCCTTAATATCGCCGGTCACGATCTCAATCTTATCTTCAAGATGGTTATAGCGCACGCTGCGGCGTGCCATATCTGCACTTTCTTCCTGAATCTCAAGTGCCTTAAAATCCTCAGCTTCCGTCTTTGCCTCCATCAAGATCGGGATGATTCCCGTTCCCGTACCAAGGTCTAATACACGCTCCCCTTTTTTTGCCTTTGCAAACCCGGAAAGTAAAACCGCATCCATTCCAAAACAAAAACGTTTTGGATCCTGAATGATAAAGTAGCCGTTGCGATGCAGTTCATCAAGTCTCTCATGCTCATAAACCAGATTATTTGGCATCGTCAATTTTGGATTTTCCTCCCTTGTCCTCTAATGCGGAAAGCTCTTTTAATTCCTGTGCAGTCAGTTTGACATGATCTTTTCTGCGTTTCGGCTTAAATTTCAACTGATCAACAGAATAATCTCGGATTTCCTTTTCGTCATCCACTTCTACGAGTACTTTTACCATCTGGCGCAATACACTGACAGAAGATACCTCACCTTTTAATCCATCATCCGTTGTCACATAATCTCCAACGTTTGGCAGGCGGCTGTTCAGATATTCGTAAGTTTCCTCTTCATTTTTCAGACAGCACATCAGTCGTCCGCATACACCGGAAATTTTGGTCGGATTTAAGGACAGATTCTGCTCTTTTGCCATTTTGATGGATACCGGTGCAAATTCGGAAAGATAGGAATGACAGCAAAGCTCTCTTCCGCAGATTCCGATACCGCCCATGATCTTTGTCTCATCGCGGACACCGATCTGGCGAAGTTCAATCCTCGTGCGGAAAACCGCCGCAAGATCTTTTACCAGTTCACGGAAATCGATACGTCCGTCCGCCGTAAAATAAAAGAGCAGTTTATTATTGTCAAACGTATACTCTGCTTCTACAAGTTTCATATCCAGTTTATGTTTTGCTATTTTTTCCAGACAGATCTTAAACGCTTCTTTCTCTTTTTCACGGTTTTTTAATGCTGTCTTTTCATCTGCTTCCGTTGCGATACGGATAACCGGTTTTAACGGCTGGATCACACTGTCATCGTTTACTTCTCTTGCAGGGATCATAACCGTCCCCATCTCAATGCCGCGTGCAGTCTCCACAATTACGTGCATTCCTGCGGTCAGATCCAGATTTCCCGGTCCGAAATAATAAATTTTACCGGCATTCCGGAAACGGACTCCTACTATTTTTATCATGTTAATTCTCCTTTATGGTCAGCAGAAGCAGTTCGATCACCAGATCAAAATTTACATTTGCATTCAAACGCACCTGTGCTTTTGATAATGCCTGTAATATTTCCTCGATCCCATTATAGGAACTCTGCTCTGCCTGTCTTTTTATGTCATAAACCTCATCCTTGAAAATAAGGCCATTTACATCCTTCGTTGCTTTATAATACAATACATCACGATACCAGATCATCATAAGATCAAAGTAATCGTTGATCTTAAGTTTGTATTCACTGATCTGCTTTACCGCCTCTGTCATCTCATAGAGATCGATATCGTGCAGACGCTTGATGAGCTGGAGCGCCGATGCTTTTAACTCATTAAAATCATCTGATGCCGCAAGCTGGATCGCTTTTCCGACATTTCCCTGTGCAAATGCCACACAGACATCTGCCTGATAGTCCGGGATCTGATAATGTGCCATCAGATATTTCTTGATCTTTTCATCCGGCACTGCCTTTAAATTTAATGTCACACAACGCGATAAGATTGTCGGAAGAAAGCTCTCCGCATTGGTGGTCAAAAGCAGGATCACCGCATATGCAGGCGGTTCTTCAATCGTTTTTAACAGCGCATTCTGTGCCTGCTGGTTCATTTTTTCCGCTTCATCCACAATGTAGATCTTATGTTTACTGCTGTATGGTTTGATCACAATGTCGTTGTTTAGCTGCGTCCGGATATCGTCTACCGAGATCGTATTCGGCTTTTCATGGCTGACATAAATAATATCCGGCTGATTTTTGCCTGCTGCCTGTTTACAGGAATGACATTCCATACATGGCTCCGCCGTAAATCTGCTCTCTATTCTTTCAGATTCTGTTTCCCCTGCAAGTTCCTCTAATTTTTTATTTACTGCTTCACACTGCAGCGTCTGTGCAAATGCCTCCGCGATCATCATTTTTCCGGATTTGTCCGGACCGTTTAATATATAAGCATGTGAAACTTTATCCATGGTAATGGCATTCTGCAGGTGCTCTATGATCTGTTCATGTCCAACGATGTCCTTAAATGCTGGCATATCATTCCTCGTTTCTGCACATATTTTTACGGTTTATTTTACCGGATCATCTGCGCTATGTGCCGCGCTTTTATCCACCCGATCGGGGCAGAATATCTTTCTTATCCACATTTCAAAAGATCAGGTGAGGATATCTAATATCAATCCCCTTATCTCTCCGATCTTACTTAAAATAGCGATATGGTCTTTCTCATCCTTTACCAGCTCCTGTGCCAATTCGTCCAGATTTGAATCGATCAGCTTGATCAGACCGTACACTCTGTGACGGCCTCTCCGGTCAAGGAAGTTCTCTCTGGAAAATTTGTGGGAACGGAATACCACTTCGTTCATAAATTCACGGATCAGACCGCGGTATTTCTTCATATCACGGATATCCATATGCTGTGCAATACGATTACCCTGTGCTGTAATATCAGAAAGAAGCATGTCCACTTTTGCCTGAAGATCTGCATCTGTGATCGCACTCGCAAGTGTAAACTTAAAGGAACCATCCCCCTGTACATTCTGGCTGGTATCCGGTACCTGTGTAACCTCTGTTACATGATTTAATTTGTTAATATCCAAAGTTTACACCTTCTTCCTCTAAAAAATCCCTACACTTTATCTGATATTTCTGTGGCATGCACCTGATGCCATACACTTTCCGCTATGCATCCTGATGCTGCTCCTGTGCTCTGATATACGCTGCAATCCGCTCTTTTGTCTCGTCTAATAACTCATTGCAAAATCTTTTGGTGATTCCCGCTTCTTTTAATTTTTCCTCGGAAAAATCTTTTTCATCTGCAAGAAAACGACGGCATAATTCCTCATATTTCGGAGTTTCCTGCCTGCGCTCCCTGTCAAGTGCACGCTGTAAGCGCATACCATCCTCTACTTCTATATATATCGGAATAACTTTCTTAATTCCAAAGTATTCCCGAATCTTAAGATAAGACTCTAATGTTCCAATCATAAGATAACTCTGACGATCCAGATCGACCTGATGATCTGCTACGGTGAAATACTTCCAGATGCCATGAACCGTATGATATGCACGCAGTTCAATGATCTTTCCTTCTGCTGCGAGCTTTTCTACCGTATCTTCGTCACAGAAATAATATGATACACCATTTTCTTCACCGGCACGCATCGGTCTCGTCGTATATGGAACCACAGTCTTTAGCTTAAGTGTCCCATCTTTCATCAGCATCCCATACAAAGTATCTTTACCAGATGAGCTTTTTCCCATCATGTAATATATTTTTCCCATTTGTCCTGCCTTATCAGTATAATATAGTCTTTAAAAATATACAATCTTTATCCGTTCTGCATAAAGATCTGTACTTCCCTGTAAATTTAATTTCAAATGGATACAGGTGCGGAGTCTTTCTATAAATTCTGCCGTGATAATTTCTCCCGGAACAATCAGCGGGATTCCCGGCGGATATAAAAAAATGAAATCTGCAGCCACCTTATCTATCGCCTCATCAAAGGGAACCTCTGCTATCTTTCCCTCCTCTGCTTCATAGATCTGCACCCGGCATGGATTCGGACGATAAACCTCTTTTACAAAAGAACTGTTTCCTTTTTGTGCCTGACTTGCTTCTTCCATACCACAGCCCGGCGAGTCTTTTTGCATGCAGCATTTCTGTTCTTTTTCTCCTGATCCACACAGCGACTGCTCGATCTCATGCAATGCAGAAGAAAGTCTCTGATATCCTTCATCCGTATCCATGATACTCGTCATCGCAAGCGCATAATCTCCCGACGCCATTTCAAGCTGAAGATGATATTTCAAAAGAAGTTCTTTATAAAGCCACTCACCGCTTTTACTGCTGTCCCGGACAAATATAACGATCTTAGAATCATCCCAGGCAAATGCCTCTTCTTTCGATAAATCCTGCTCCGTCATAACATGTATTTTTTTTAAATCTTCACAGCTTTTATAAAATTCATTTAATTTTCGCCTGTAATTGTCAAATAGTTCCGCTTCACATTCTTTTACGGTGCGGATACATGCATCCATTCCAGCCATAAGAATATAGGAAGGCGAACTTGTTTCATAGATTCCAAGATATTTTTCTATGCGTGATCTGGAAATACGGTCTGAATTAAGATGAAGCAGTGCTGTCTGTGTAAAAGATGGCAGTGTCTTATGCAGGCTCTCGATTGCAGCATCCGCCCCAAGTCTTACCGCATTTTCCGGAAATTCCCCGCCAAATCCAAGATGTGCTCCATGTGCTGAATCTACAATCAGCGGAATCCCATATGCATGCACGATTCCGGCAATTCCTTCAATATCAGAGATAATTCCCTCATATGTCGGCGAAGTGATCACAACGGCTGCGATCTCCTGATCACTTTTTAACGCATCTTCTACCTGCTGGGGTGTGATCTGTCCCTGGATTCCACATTCTGTCACTGCCGGATAAAGGTATTCGGCAACAAGCTCTGACAAAAACAGGGCATGATATACCGCTTTATGACTGTTTCTTGCCACAAGAATCTTTCCCCGTTTTCCCACTGCTGCACAGATCGACGCAAGAATCCCACAGGTGCTTCCATTGACAAGATAATAACAATGCTTAGAACCATACAGATCAGCCGCACGCTGTTGTGCCTCTTTTAAAATGCCCTCTGCATGATGCAGATTATCAAATCCATCGATCTCGGTAATATCTATCCCATATACTTCCGGAAAAGGCAGCGGATTTCTTTTATGTCCCGGCATATGAAATGGATAAACATCGCTTTTTCCATATGTCTCCAATGCCTGATCTAAATACCTCATCTGCAACCGCCTTTCTGCTTACACAATTTATTTTAACACTTTACATACCAGCCTGACTACTTTAAAATAAGAACATCTTTGGAAAAGAATGGAGCAATAAACCTATTATGAATTACGCACTTGTGATCCTTTGCGGCGGAAACAGTGTCCGTATGGGAACGGATAAAGCACTCTTACCTTTCGGTGACTGCTGCCTGTTAGAATACCTTGTACGCAAATTTAAACCACATTTTTCAAACATATATCTGTCCGTAAAATATATCGGAGATTACGCGCATCTGAATCTTCCGGTCACTGAGATTGCGGACGTTTACGGCAATGCCGGACCGATGTCCGGTGTTTTTTCAGGTCTGTCCATGATCAATGAAGATGCCGCTTTCTTTATGTCTGTGGATACACCTTTCATGGAACCCGAAACCGGTATTGCACTTTTAGATGCGATCGGTGATGCTGATATCTGCATGGTGCGCGGCAGGGCAGGCTATTTAGATCCCGCTACGGCTGCCTATTCCAAAAACTGTATTCCAACGATTGGAAAAAGTCTTATCCTTCGTCAGTTTACCTTCGATGCGCTTCGTGAAAAATGCAAAACTGTCTGCGTAACAGAGAAGGCAATCGCCAACTACACAGCGACCCCCATAGACCGGCAGTTTTTTAACTTAGATACCAGACAGGATTATTATCAGGCATTAAAATTGTATCTGCAGTTATAGCACCACAATATGACCACGCTCGTCCTACCCAAGAAAACGCTCCAGTTCCGGCATCCAGTCTCCAAAAAATACTTCATCTTTGCAGACTGCTTCCCACATATCTCTAAGGAAATGTGCCAAACGCTCCATCTCTTCTTCCCATTTCAGATTTTCTGTTCCGGTGATCACGCTGTGCCTGCAAAACTTTTCCCAGCGTTTTTTCATATAAGGATACTCCCGATAAGATAAGATCTGCTCCATGCGCTCCATATCCGGTTTCAGTCCCTGTGCTTTACACATATTTCCAAGCAGCTCACATACATGTCTGCCGCTTAAATTTTCGTTTCTTAATATAAGAAATACCTCCCGGTATATTTCCATGTCCGGAATCAGTTCCATATCCCGCAGTATCACAAATATCTGTTTTGCCAGCACCAGTTCTGCCGGAAACTGTTTCCATGCGATCCGCTTCGTCTCATCCAGCAAAAATGGAATTTCTTTTTCGACCAGTCCCCATATTTTTCCCAGATGCATAAAATGGATACCAACAGTTACCGGAACTTTCATTTCTTCAAACTGCCCCTGCAGTTCTAAGCATGCCCCCATCTGTTGTAAGGATTCTGTACCCTGCCATCTTACCGGGCTCCCCTCTCTTTTTCCCAGATACAACTGCAACAGTTTTTGTGGTATATTCTCATCCGGCTCACAGAAAAAATCCAGCTTCAGAATGTTTTTCTTTCGGTATTGTTCTAACCCAAACATATATCCATTGCGCAGTAAAAGCCTATCATTAAATTCAGAAGCGGAAAATCTAAGCATAAATTCTTCTAAAACAAATCCTGCGAGCAGATTTGAAAATGGTATCTTCCACTCTTCACTTTTTTCCTGTAAATCTGCTATTTTATACTTTTTATCCTCCATTTAAAGCCATACCCCTATCATCGATTGTACTTTTTTTACCACACGACGCTCTCTGGCATATTTCATCAGCTTCGCAACATCCTTTTTTTCATCTTTGATATAAGAAAGAACTCCTTCTTTAAAAACCGTCCGCTCCATCTTGTCTTCATATTTCAGACATTCACAGATCAGTCTGTCTTTATCAAAAATCTGCATCTTTGCATTTCCAAAGTCAATACTGTCTACCCCAAACTGCAGCGTCTCCGGTTCTGCATAAAACGGCGTGACCTTTGGAAACTCCAGCTTGAATCTGGATTTTGATGTATTCTTGTCCACAGCAACCTGATATCCGTACGGCTTTCTCTTAATATAGCCATACACATACAATGCACACTCCATGGTAAGCACTGCATCCGGAAATAATTTTGCAATTAATTCATCCTCCGAATAGTCTCCGATCCGGATCGTATAATATCCACTTTTAATCCGGATCAGATCCCCTTTTTCCACAAAATCAAGAATTCTCCGGTAATCAATGTGCAATTCTTCCAGTTGATTTTTCTTTACGATCCCGCCATTGGCAACAATAAAATCCTTTACTTTCTGTAAGATTAACTCCCTTTTTTCATTAACTGCATATGATTCTGACATAACAACCCCATTTCTGCGTTTTCCTGCGCATTGTGCAAACCCAATTCCCAATGACTATCTATGTTGTGTCTATATTTTCCGCTCAAAACTTATGCTTGTGGTACTAATTTTAATATAATCAAAACCTTATCTTCTGTCAATTATGTGCGTATTTATTTTGTCGTATATCAATAAATACCGCAGCTTTTTTCATAAAAATACCGGCATCTGATCATCAGATCTCAATCTGACTTTCAGAGCCGGCATCTGTTTACGTTTTATTTTGCATATCATCTGCGTCTTCTGCGCCTTTTATTGCGTTTCTTTTCACGCTTAAATACTCTTTTGTGTTCTTTTCGCACCTCGTAATTATGTTTGATAATATAAAAGTTATCTGCAACCTTCTTTATAATGATTCCAAGAATAATTAATACAAGAATAACAACCAGTACTGTTATGATCGTGCTCATCTTAATCTGTATCTTTGAAACATGCTCTGTTTCTTCGGTCTGTGCCTCTTCGTTTACATCTGTCTGGTTGCTGAATTTATACTCCGGGATCTGCACATTTGTCTTTACAATATCTGCCTTTCCAACTTCATGTCCCGCATATGTGTATTCGATCGTCCCGACCGTATCATTCGTCACATCATCATAGATGATTTTAGATGTTGCGTCCGAAAACTCTGCTGTCTTTGGAAGTACGATACCTGCATCCTTATCAATATCCACAAACGGTTCATTTGTATTGAGTGTCCCTACACTTTTTTGTTCTGCAGATGTATAATTTGTCTCATTTTCTGCAATATTAAAAAGCTGGAAATTATCAAAACAGTAATCAAACAGATTTCTGCTGTCAAGCCACTGATTTGGCGACTGTGTATTCATAACCACACAGATCAGTGTCATTCCTTCCCGCTCCGCATAAGTCACCAGCGTACTGTTTGCGGCATTCGTATAACCTGTCTTTCCACCTGTACAGCCATCATACACATACTTGTTCGTCTGGAACGGATAAAGCATCTCGTTATGATTCTGCAGATCTGTCTGCTCGGAGTGTTTATTTGTCGGCGGGATCGTATAACGTGCCGTTCCCACGATAATACGAAATGTTTCATTCTGATATGCCGCCCTTGCGATCAATGCCATATCATAGCAACAGGTATAATGGTTTTCATCATGCAGACCGTGCGGATTTGCGAAATGCGTATTCTGGCAGCCAAGTTCTTTTGCCTTTTCATTCATCATCGCAACAAAATTTTCAATGGTTCCTCCGACATGCTCTGCAACCGCATACGCACATTCATTGGCAGATGCAAGCATTACCGCATAGAGACACTGCTCCATCGTCATCTGCTCACCATAATCCCTTGCGATACCGGAACCTTCTGTATTATCAATTGCCGCATCCGAAAAAGTCACGATATCATTTAAATCAGAATTTTCCAGCGCGATCAGCGTTGTCATGATCTTTGTGATACTCGCCGGATAGTGCTGCTCTAAACTTTCCCTCTCATAGAGTATCGTTCCGGTAGAAGCCTCCATCACGATAACATTTGGTGATACGACCTCCGGGCCTTCAGGCCAGTATTCAGCAGCGAAAACCGGCGTACACATGCTTCCGGTCAATAATATAAGGCTAAGCAGTAAACATAAGAAACGCGTTATTTTATTTTTACGATCTATTTTATATCTCATTTTTTAATAAGTAATCTCCTGATTTATAAGTGCAGCTTTTTCAGTACACTAGTATCAGTATAAACTTTGAAAAAAATACATGCAACCTTTATCCACAAATTTTCTTTTAAGGTTTTCTTAAAATAATGCTACTTTTTTTCATTATTTTATTGTAAAATACCTCTGTGTGCTTTCTGCACTTAAATCCATTATCTGCAATAATGCAAGATTACACCTATCAGAAATCAGTGTGAAAAATATATTTTATATACTTTAAAAGAAAGGCAGGACCATAATTTATATGCGATTAAGAAATATCCCTGGCGCTGATGAAGCCATTTTAAACAGTGAATACTGCATCAAGGAACCGGAAAACAACAAAGGCAACTGGCAGTCTGTTTTTCCTTCCACCCAGCCTCTCCATATTGAGATTGGAATGGGAAAAGGCCGCTTTATCATGGATATGGCTGCAGCACATCCCGACATCAATTATCTTGGCATCGAACGCTATTCCAGCGTACTTTTACGTGCGCTTCAGAAAATGGAAGAAATACCTATGCCAAACTTAAGATTTATATGCATGGATGCCGCCGATATCACAGAAGTTTTTGCTAAAGATGAGGTTTCCCGCATTTACCTGAACTTTTCAGATCCGTGGCCAAAGGATCGCCACGCAAAACGCCGTCTTACTTCCCGCCAGTTTTTTGCACGTTATGATGCCATTTTAAAACCGGACGGCAGACTGGAGTTTAAGACCGATAATCAGGATCTCTTCACCTTTTCTTTAGAAGAAATCCCGGAGGCAGGATGGCATTTAGACGCTTTTACCCGCGATCTCCATCAGGATGCGGTTTTAAATGAAGGAAATATCATGACAGAATATGAAGAGAAATTTTCCTCAAAGGGAAATCCGATCTGTAAACTTATCGCTTCCCGCTAATCGGAATCAGTAACCTCTCTGCAAGGTGCGTATCCTTAAACGGAGCTGATATTACTTTATAACACATATTTTCCTATAAAAATAAAATGCATGCTCAACGAAAATTTATAATTTCAAAATTCTCGTTGAGCATGCATTCTATTTTGTGGATAAATTTATTCAGGAGATCATATCATATAAACCGGACAAAAAAAAGCACCATCCCCATAGCCATCTGCTATAAAAACGGTACTTCGTAGTGCGCCACCAGGGGTTCGAACCCTGGACACCCTGATTAAGAGTCAGGTGCTCTGCCAGCTGAGCTAGTGGCGCATATGTTTATCTCTCGTGAACACAAATGATATTATATATTAATTTATTTCAAATTGCAAGCATTTTTTTAGAAAATCTTAATTTTTTTCGTTGGCGAATTTTCTATTCTGTGGTATTTTATTCATAGACTAAAAAATGCATTTTTTTGCAGTTTATAAAATTCAAAGGAGGTCACTCATTTATCATGCATGTTGATGAAAGACTATTAAAATATGTTTCCTGCTTTACCACTTCCTGTGAAGACTCCGATACGATTCCTTCCACAGACAGGCAGTTTACCCTGGCAAAAGAATTGGAAAAAGAACTTCTGGATCTCGGTTTACAGAAAGTAACACTGACAGACCACTGTTACATCTACGGTCTGATTCCTGCTACTCCGGGATACGAAACCAAAAAAGCTGTCGGATTTATTTCCCATATGGATACGGCACCGGATTTTTCCGGCGAGAACGTTAAACCTCAGATTATTCCGGATTATGACGGCAAGGACGTTGTTTTAAAAGGTACCGGTGATATCTTAAAAACTTCTGATTTTCCCGAATTAAAGACTTTAAAAGGAAAAACCCTGATCACAACAGACGGTACAACTCTGCTTGGTGCAGACGATAAAGCCGGAGTTGCGGAAATCATGACCGCTGTCGAACAGCTCATCTCCTCTGATATTCCACACGGCGATATCTGGATCGGCTTTACACCGGACGAGGAAGTCGGACGCGGTGCAGATCTGTTCGATCTTGATTATTTTAAAGCAGATTTTGCTTATACGGTAGATGGAGATTATGAAGGTGAAGTGGCCTATGAAAACTTTAATGCTGCAAGCGCTGTCTTTTCTGTGAAAGGTGTGAATGTTCACCCTGGAGAAGCAAAAGATATCATGGTCAATGCTGCTCTCGTTGCATGCGAGATCCAGTCCCTGCTGCCTCCGATGGAAACACCAGCCCACACAGAAGGCAGAGAAGGTTTTTACCATCTGACAGATATGTCCGGTGATGTTGCCACAGCTACCCTTTCCTACATTATCCGTGACCATGACAAAAATATGTTTGAAACACGTCAGAAAAAAATGCAGGAAATCGCTGATGCCATGAATACCAAATATGGTGCCGGAACTGTTACACTGACTATCCACAATTCCTATGCAAATATGTTGGAAATCATCGAAAAAAATACCTATGTTGTGGATATCGCAAGGAAAGCCATTTCTTCCGTCGGACTTGAGCCGGTTTCACGTCCGGTACGTGGCGGTACTGACGGCGCACGCTTAAGTTTTATGGGACTTCCATGTCCAAATCTCGGTACCGGCGGTTACGGTTTCCACGGCCCATTCGAGCACATCAGTGTCGAGGGAATGGAAACTGCTGTAGCTGTGATCAAAGAGATCGTACGCATCACCGCAGAACTCGATTAACCAGTGTACCTACCGTGCCAGGCATATTGTTACAGACTGCCATTCATAGGACAATGTTCTATGAATGAGAAAAGAGCTGAGGCACCGGCTGATTAAAATCAGCAGTGCCTCAGCTCTTTTTATGTGCATCATCAGATACACTTTGCTTACTATAAATTTTTTTACTACAGCTTTATAAATTTGCGATCAATGCAGCGATTTCATCCGGCGTCATGATCTTATTCGGATTTCCCATATCCGGCATGGAAGCTGCTGCCTCCTGCTTTGGAACCTCTTCGATCACTGACTCATCTGCAGAAATCGGTATTTCTTCTGTGATCGTTTCCTCTTCCGGGATCTTTACCTCTTCGATCACTGATTCGTCCGGGGAAACCGGTATTTCTTCTGTCAAAGTTACCGTATCTGCATCCGTTGCGTCCTCTGTAAAGACCGGCTCATCCGGATCTATTGTAGTCTCATCCGTAATTACCGGTTCGTCCGGGTCTATTGCAGGCACATCCGTAATTATCGGTTCGTCCGGATTTATTGTGGTCTCATCCGCAACTACCGGTTCGTCATTCAAATCACCACTATCAGATAATTCATCCCCTAATGTCGGCAGTTCCATATCTGACAAATCATCATCTACTGCTGATATTCCTAAATCCGGCAATTCTTCACCAATCGCTGACATTCCCAGATCTGGAAGCTCCTCATCCACTGCTGACATTCCTAAATCTGGCAATTCCTCATCTACTGCTGACATTCCCAGATCTGGAAGCTCCTCATCCACTGCTGACATTCCTAAATCCGGCAATTCCTCATCTACTGCTGACATTCCCAGATCCGGCAGCTCCTCATCTGCTGCTGACATTCCCAGATCCGGCAGCTCCTCATCTGCTGCTGACATTCCCAGATCCGGCAGCTCCCCATCTGCTGCTGACATTCCTAAATCCGGCAGCTCCTCATCTGCTGCTGACATTCCTAAATTCGGTAATTCCTCCGTGGTTTCTGCGGAAGCCGTCATCACAGGATTCTCTGCAGCGAGGTCTGCTTTGATCGAATCTGCAGCCTGGCTTGCAGCTTCCTTTACATAGATATGTATCTGTTCTATGGCAGCTGAAAGTTCTTTTTCCAATGTATCATGGATCATTTCTGAAAGGACATTCTGCATATCACTTTCTAATGTCTCTTTTATAGTATTCAGGTTATCCAGAACTAATTTCTGTTTTTCCATCAGCTCCTGTATTTTTTCATCCATCATGCTCTTCTGCATATCTATGATCTGCTGATTGTTTTCTGAAAGTTTTTCTTCTACTTCCAGTGTTTTTTCAATCACCTGCTCATTGGAATGCATGAGAGCATCTGTATTTTCTTTATTACGCGCAAGTGTCAGTTTCGCGATCGCTTTCTGGGCAGTAATGATCTCGTCCGCCGGAACAGCAACTTTTTCCCTAATATTTTCTATTTTTTCTATAAGTTTTTTCTGCATCAGATAGTTTGCTTTTCCTGTACGCAATACTTCTTCTATCTGTTCATCAAAATGGGATTTTTCTGTATTTTTCATATCGTAGATATACTTAACAAGCAAAGCAACCCACACTAAAATAAGTACCGAAATAATAACTGCTACTACCAGTTCCGATGATTTTTTTACAAATAAAAATAAAACAATCCATAAAAATGATATCAGCATTGCCGATATGAAAATCATCATACGATTAAAATCTTTTTTCTTTGGTTTCTTTAATGAGTCGTCTTTAGCCATAACAGAACCTCCCGCTTTTTGCACTATCATGCATAGATTTACAGTTCAATTTTACCACAATAAACCAACCCTGAAAACAGCCTTTGTAAAATATTTATGCGGCGTCTCCATTATTTTAATAATTTCTATACGCTGGGAATTTCTATTTTTCTACCGGTCTTCTTATCTCTGTTTCCCTGCTGATCTTAAACGGCAGTTTTACAACGCATGTAGTGCCTATGCCCTTTTTGCTATTCATTTCTATCGTTCCATTTAGCTTATCAACGAGCTGTTTGGCTATTGCAAGTCCCAGACCTGTGCCTTCGTATTACACTTCCGCCAGACCGGTTAAACTTTATCGCATTATCCGCAAGATTATGCAGTATCCTTTCCACAAAAATCGGGTTTCCGGATATCATACGACATTGCTGAGAGAAATTGCGTTTTAGCCCTGCTTGCCTGCTCAGAAAGCCGTGCTGCCTCACGCAGACGATGATTCATGCTGATCAGATAATTCCATCTATCACCATAAGTACCACTAAGGTTCCACAGACGATAAAAATGATATACCATGCATCTATGGATGCATTTAAATCTCTCTTACTTGTCACGCCAAGAATATCTCGTGATGAGTTTTTGCCCATATTTTTCAATACTTCATCCCCAATTTGTCTGATCAGACATCGTTTTACTGCTATTTTTCTATGCACAAAGCAACATCATTTTTCACATCTGCAAGTGTCATCGTTGCCAGTTTATCTTCCATTGCTTTCTGAACCTGATTTAACCGGTCATCCAGCACATGGTGGATATTTTTCCCAACAGGACATTTTGGATTCGGATTCTCATGAAAGTGAAACAGTTGTTCATCCGGAGTACATTCCACCGCCTTATATACATCAAGAAATGTGATCTCATCTAATGGTTTCGTAACCGTGACACCACCGGTTCCCCTTGAAACTTCAATTAATCCTGCAGCCTTTAACTGTTGTAAGAGTTTTCGTACAATGACCGGATTTGTGCCAATGCTGGCTGCCATAAAATCACTTGTCATCTTCCTGTCTGTAAATGTATCTATACAGGCAAACATGTGTATTGCCATTGTAAATCTGCTCGAAATCTGCATTTTTTACGCCTCTTTCTTATCATAAATATTCCATCTGTTCTGGTATGTTTTTCTGCCGAGTCATTTTCATCCCAGTAATTGTTTTACCGTATTTTCAAATTCATAAAAAAGATCAATATATTTTTGCACGATCGTATTGCAATGTTCTTTTACGATCTCACAATCATAGTCATGTGCCAGTTCATTTCTCACCTTAAGCATATTCATCCACGCTTCATCTGAAATTAAGTTTGCCTTATAGGATTCTCTAAGTACTTCCCTCGGCGAACCAGCTACAAATCCGGTAATTGCATAGTACTGCACCAGTATATCTTTCATAACTTTCCATGACAGATCGAATGTAATGCTAAATTTGGCACTTGTACCACTAAGCACGAATGAATCCGTGAGATCTCTCTGTCTTGCTTCCGCTAATGCATCCAGGGAATTGCAAAATGATAGAAATCGTCTGTTAAATTTTTCGTCCATATTGTCTGATATCCTCCAACAACAATTGATTTTTACATGTATCCATATTCACAAGATCCACACTGTAAAGTGTTGGCAGATCTTCTACTTTTTCTATCAGTGCTTCAAAATCTTCTATTCCGGACACCGCTATATCAATGTCACTGCGTTCCCTTGCCGTTCCTTTTGCCCTTGAACCATACAAAATCACTTCTTTTGCATGAAAACTATTACATAATTTTGCTACTTCCTGTATCACTTCTTCTGCCCGCACGAATACCACCTGCCTTTATTATAATATTTTAGCATAAAAAGAGCGATACCGTATAGATGAATCCATACAATACCGCTCTTTTTTATTATCCTTCTCTTATTTTTCACTTCTTAATTTCTGATTTACTTTTTCTACATCAAGTTTATAATAAAGAAATACGATAACTACTGTAATGATTAACGGAATACCGGCAAACATAAATGCTAACATATTGGTGCAGGATGCACTCTGTACTGCTGCCGTTGCATCATAATGAGACGCTGCGAGTAACCAGCCGCTGATTGCTGAACCCAGTCCATTTCCTACCTTCATGCCAAATGATGTGCAGGAATACATAGAACCATCCATTCTTTTTCCGGTGTTTAAATAAGTATAATCAGATGCCTCAGATACGAGTGCATTGAAAGTACCACCCAGTGTGCAGCATGTAAGAGCAACCAGCCCATACATCCATACTACCACAGATGCATTTGCCTGCATAACGAAGATCATATAAATAGCGCGTACTATCACATTTAAAGCAAAACACCCCAGATTTAAAAGACGAATATTTTTCAGTTTCTTTACAAGTACAGGTGCTGCGATCAGACCGATCACATTGGCTGCCGAAAATACAGTTACCATATTTCCAAAATATCCGGCATTTCCACAATTGTATGTAAAGTAATAAATGGCTGCTCCCATAGATACACCTGTCATCAGATAAAAGAGCAGATAGATCATCGTCAGCATATTAAAATATTTATTGGATACAAGAGTTTTTAAAGTCTCAATCAAGCCAATTTCTTTTTTTTCTATACCCTCTTTTTTCGCTTCCCTGTATGTTTCATTCAGTTCTTCTTCCGGAAGTTCCTTTACAGATAATACAGAAATTGTGTTAACAACAAGTCCAATTAATGCAAAAATGATTGCCGTTGTTCTCCAGCCTGCATTACCACCACCAAATTTCTCTACCAGAACTAATGTATAATTGGAAACCAGAAGATTCCCCAGTGTAGAACCAATAAAACGGAAAGTTCCCATCTGCACACGTTCCTGGCTGTTTTTTGTAATTAACGATGTGAGTGCAGAATATGCTATATTATTTGCTGTATAAAAAATAGCATTCAGTAATGTATATGCTATAAAGAAATACGCATATTGCAGCTTGGAACTCATGTTCATAGGAATAGAAAACAATGCAATAAGCGCAATTGCATTACCAAAATAGGACCAGAACATCCACGGTCTTGCCTTACCAAATTTAGAATGTGTTCTGTCAATCAGACTGCCAAACAAAATATCTGTAACACCATCTAGCAGCTTGGACAACAATATTAATGTACCTATAATACCTGCATCCATTCCAATTGTATTTGTCAGATAAATCATAACAAAGCTGGAAATCAATCCATATACCATATTGGCAGCAAAATCGCCCCCGCCATATCCTGCTTTATTGTAAAATTTTAAATATTTTTTTTCTTCCATCGTAAATCCCCCTCTATATCCTAATCTATCGTAAACTCCAGACCGCTGCTTCTTTTGCAGCAAAAGGTCCCGGTACTGCTGTTAAGCTTCTGTGATTACCAAAATAATCCCGGTCAAAGGTAATCGTACTGCCGTCAGGATTTTCAAATCTTTCCTCCGGCTCAAAAGCCTCCCCCAATACATCACTATCTATGATAGATGTCGTATAATCACCAAGTATCTCATATACATTTGTTTCCAATGTATACCGTCCGTCCTTTTCCACCAGATTGACATACACTTTATCTGCTGTATTCACAAAATGATCCGTTTCATTCTTCCATGCTGTGGCACCATTAAAATACGCATTTCCATTGATCCATACCGGCAGCTTACCAAAATGATAGTCCTGCATAACAAACATGTTTGGTTCCGGATTGTCCAGTTCAAATGCTTTAATCCACTCTTCATAAGTAGGAAAATCATCAAATACACTTGTACCCTGCACCTGATTATCCACCATGATAAATCCCATATCTTCTTTGATTTCTTCTGGTTTTACCGGCCAATTCTGGATAAATATATTATTATATATCCTGTCATCTCCATGCAGGAAAGTCATCATACCCGCTACCTCTGTCCTGTGTGCAATATGATACGGAGTATATCTTGGTGCCATAGTTCCATTCTTTAAAGGCATGTCAGAACCACTTCCAATAGAACTCATCGGTCCAAGGCAAAGATTATGCACAACTGCTACACCCTGCGATGCGATCTTCATAGAAAGTTTGGACAGGCAGATATTATGATCTATAAGTGTCGGACCGTGACTTACTTCCACAAAGATATCACAGCTTCCCATTCCTCCCGGTACAAGCGGAATATCCTCAGAAGGTGCGTTATTATCATGGAACAGATTTTGTGTGATTCTGGTTCCCTGCGCTTCCCAGTCACACCAGATACCCATGGTGCAATGATGAAAATGATTGCGGCGTATTGTTACATCAATTGCTGCATGTAACTTAATACCTGCTACCTCTGCTCCTGCAAGTTCCTGCATATTATTGATATGATGAATATGATTATCCTCTATAGTGGAAAATACACCTCCCATTCTCCCAACAATACCGGTCTGCTCACAATGGTGAATATGACATCTGCGAACGATATGACTTCCTATGTTTTCTTTCGTCCATCCATGATACTGCCCTCTGCAGACGGCATCTCTTTCCATCTGTGTTGCACTTTTGACATGCCGATTTGTAAAATAATGGTCATTTTCTGCATCATAATACTTTCCGAGAGATATTCCACAGCACTTACTATTACTGATCTCGCAGTCTTCAATAATCCAGCCCTTTGCCCAGTGAGGACCAATCATACCATCCTGGTAAGCTGCCGGAGGTGCCCAGGTAGTAGCCGCCTTATTGATATCAAAGCCACTGACTGTAATATAATTGATATGATTTTCAGACGGCATAAAGCAATTACGCCGTGCATTAATCTCCACCTTTTCCACCCGTGGATCTTTTCCCTGAAAATTAGCATAGATAACTGTTTCGTTTTCTTCCTGCTCTGTATACCATTTATACACTGACCATTCCGGCTCCCAGGAATGTATATATACCTTTCCTTCCCTGCATTCTTCCAGACTCTGTACTTCATATAATTGTCTGTCGTTCAGATACACCGCACCGGTATGCCTTACAAAAGGGCCAAAATACCAGTCGCCTTTCACAAGAGTTGTGTATGGGTTATAACCACCAAAAACACCATTATCAATTCTGCATACCCATACATTTCCATCAAGGTGATTCCAATTGCGGACTTCTTCCGCTCCCGTTATGACAGCTCCCAAAGGAACCTCACTTTTATAGATGATCCGTGCATCTTCTGTGCCGGCATTTTTGGGATCTACATATTCTCGATAAACACCGGGTGCCACCAATACCTCATCGCCTGCTGCTGCTACCTGTGCCGCATCGTTGATAAAACGAAACGGACTTTCTTTTGTTCCATTGCCATCTTTACAGGCATTGCAATTTACATAAATATTCATTTTCCTCTCCTTTCAAAGAGTACGGCTCATCGGGCCCTTGATGATCACATGCACATTACTCTTGCTTTGCTGTTACCTGTATTATATAATCGAACTTATAGTTCCAAAATATCTAAAAGAGAGCAAATATAAATAAAATGTATCCAAAACAGACTTTATTTCAAACGATTCCTACACAGTCAAATGCAAATTACAGAAAAGAACTCTCCAGACATCATGACATGTCTCACTCTAATCTGATTCTGCATAATAATGAAAATTCACTATATCAATACTTTGAGATCAATATGCCTTATCTTATTCTCTATGAAAATGTCAATCCGACCACTAATCTCTCTACATATATGGAATTGTCGGAAAGCAGTATCGTGGATACACATATGCCTTACAAGGATTTTTTGTCCATGGGAGGATTACGGCTTCACTCTCACGACTTTTATGAACTGACTTTTGTTTTGTCTGGAGAACTAAAGATGCGGATTGAGGACGAATATATTACTTACCACCAGGGTGAATGTTGCCTATGCAACAAAAATATTCACCATGTGGAAATTATGGATCATTCTACAGAGATTGTCCTTTTTCTGCTAAAAGAAGAGTATCTGCGCGATGTGATCAATGCAAATTATTATTACGACCAGAACGGAAATCCCCATGCGATCGGTTCTGTGTTTCTGCACCTTTTTGAAGAAAATAACAAAAACTCGCTCTATGATGCCAAAGTGTATACCGATTTCAAGCTCTTAGACACATCCTGTCAGGATCAATTCTTTGATATCATTAATCACATGGTGGATGAAATTTCCGGAAATCATTCCGGCAAAAGCCATATGATGAAAGCATTGTTCTGTCGTTTTATCGAAATGCTTGAATTTAATGATACCCATCAGGTAGAAGTTCACTGGGCAAAATTGTCAAATGATGAACAGATCATCTATAAAATAGCAAATGCCTATCAGAATAAAATGGGAATTTTTTCCAGGTCAGAAATTGAAACATTAACCGGTTATAACAGCGACTATGTAGAACGAATCTTGAAACGCTCTACCGGCAAAACTCTTTCTGAATATGGAAGGACTTTTTTGTTAAAAAAAGCTGCGGATATGCTAACAGAAACAAATAAAAAAGTTGGAGATATCTGTGAAACACTCGGATACTCCAACCGTAATTATTTTAATAAATTGTTTATGAAAGAATATGGCATGACACCGCTTACTTATCGCAAACATATGCGTCATTTATAATATGTATTGCTGCTAGTGTACTATACTGTGCACTAGTATTTCATCCTTTAATTAACTCGACTTTTTGACAGACAGTGTATCAACAATGATTTCTTCCGATACATCAATATCATCGAGATTATATTTCCAATGGAACACAATCGGCTCTTCGTTTATTTCTACAAAATATCTGTAGATACGATTAGTAAGTTCCTCCTTAGATTTAACACGGATACCTCTGAGCATCTGACGAGTCATCTTGCTAAAGAAACTTTCAACCATATTGAGCCATGATCCATGTTTGGGAGTGAATACAAATTCGAATCTTCCCGGTACAGTTGCCAGGTATTTTCTGGTCGCCTCTGATGTATGAACTTTAAGATTATCGAGTACGATGCGAAGCTTGTCTCCCTTTGGATACTTATCATCTAACAGCTTCAAAAATTCAATGTATTCCGTGCTGCTGTACTTGTCTCTTACAAGAGGAATCGCTTCTCCTGTTTGAAGATCAATTGCAGCTAATAATGAAAGAGTCCCCAAACGTTTATATTCGTAATCTCTATTGATGGTCGGATGCTTTTCGTTCGGCATTAAATCATCTGATGTTGTTGCAATAGCCTGTATTCCTGGCTTTTCATCATAAGACAGCACATGTATAGGTGTATCTTCAGATATAATGAGCTTTCCAGATTCATCAAACTGCATTTCAAGCTGCTTATACACAAGCAGGACATTATGCATTTTGGAATCAAAATTAGGATCCCTGTTCTCACAATAATAAGTTATTTTATGTGGCTTTATATCTGCCTCGTCAAGAATTGTATGTACTGTACTTTTATGAATGGTGGATAGTCTTGTGTATCCAGCTGCTTCAGCAGTTTTATTGATATGTGAGGTTAGCTTTGCATACGTCCATGTTTCAGCAGCATATCCAAAATCAATTGGCTTCTGGCATGCAATGTTAATGATCCAGGCTTTTTCTTCGTCTGTAATCTCTGCATTCCTGCCACGACCAGGGGCATCAAAGAGTGCATTTTCAATGCCTCCTTCTTTAAACTTTTTCAGGCAAAGCATGACGCTGCAGCGGTTGATCCCCACTTTATCAGCAATCGCATCTATTGATACGGAATCCGCACGTAATAATAGAATGCGCGCTCTTGTAACTGTTTGAGCCTGAATTGTTCTGGCACGAGTCTGACGTTCCAGATATTCTCTTTCTTCATTGCTGAGTTCGATTGATGATGCTCTTTTGCCCATGCAAATGCCCTCCAAAATCTTTATAAGGACATTATAGCACAGGTTCTGAATATAGTCGAGTTATTAAAAGAATATTATACTAGAAGAACTGAAGATAAAACTATGGGATTATGTAAACTGGTATAATCATCACCGTATACATTCCTCCCTAGGGTATCAAACGCCTGTACAATATCGGGAAAATAACCTAAAAAAATTTGTCTGAAAAAGTGTTGACAATCCAACCATTGATACAACAGCTTCATCATCTTTAAGGACTCGTATTATCACAGGAACCTTTCTATATCCTATTTTCTCAGCAGCAAATTTTCTTCTGTGCCCGGATATAATTTCATAGCATCCATCTTTCTTCGGTCTTACTATTAAAGGATTTAAGATACCATACTTTCTGATACTCTCCTGTAATTCAATCATCTGGCTGTCTGCTCTGACCTTGAATGGATGATTTTCAAATCCTCTCAATCTTTCCAGCTCAATCTCAACTACTTTTTCATCTTCTTCTAATAATTCTGTTTTTTCTGCCATAGGCAACTTCCTTTCCCTGAACGTAAAAAAGCCCGTCCAGAATAGATTGTTATTATCTAATCTGAACGGACTCTTCCGACAGGCCTTATACCAGGCAAGAAAATTGTGTTATTTTAACTCTGATTTACACCCCAAATCTTATCCTACATTGTACCTTATCTCTCCGGGTGACAATCTTAAAAATAAATCCTGATGACAAGATTTCATTTTCGCTGACAAAATCCATTTTTCAATCACTTTTCGCTGACAAATTTGCCATCGAAATTGATAAAATTGCATGAAAAAAGCGGCAATGATTTTATCTTCATTACCGCTAAAATGTAGCGTCTCCTATAGGAATCGAACCTACAATAGAGTCTTAGGAGTTCAAGTCACCTTAGTTCCCACATGTCACCTGATGTCAACCAACGTCAGTATTTATCAGGAAAGTAGGCACTTAATTGGAAATCCTTGTCAATATAAATTAACAGATATAATCCCATTTTTGATATTCTCTGTTAGCAGTTTGTTAGCAATGCTAACGTACGGGATTAACTAATGTGTACCTCAAAATTCATAAACATGACCATCATTCCCCTGCTACTGTCGGTAATGATTGATCAATATTTCTATTAGATTACTTACATTATATCGTGTGATAGGTCGGATGTCGATGCTTTTTTGACCTTTTTTACTTATACCTAAAATGAAATTTTAAATTCCACTGCCCTACAGGGCGGTAGAATTTAGTCCTGCACAGTAGATATTTACTCTTTCATACATCAGTGTTATTGTAAAAGTTCCTTCTGACAGCAGTAGAAGGAGAATTATCATGAGTAAATATATCCCTGGAAACCAGAAACATCTAACACTTAATGACCGTATCTACATCGAAAACGAATTATCCAAAGGTGCGACTTTTAAAGACATTGCGGCATTCCTTTGTAAAGATCCTACAACCATCTCAAAAGAGGTTAAATCACGATGCCTTTCTGACTGGTGCCACAAAGGAACTTTCTACAATGCCAAAAACTTTTGTGTACACCGCTATCACTGTAAAAAAACAAATGCCTGTGGAAAAATCATGCTCTGCGATATTAAATGTACATCCTGTCCAACCTGCAACCAAACCTGTAAGGATTTCGAAAAGGAACGGTGCTGCAGACTTGATAAGGCGCCTTATGTATGTAATGGCTGTCCAATGAAAATCAATCATTGTACCATTGCCCATAAATACCGCTATGATGCCCGTTTTGCCGACCGTAAGTACCGCGAATTATTAAGTAGTTCCCGTGCCGGAATAAATATGACTCGGCATCAGCTGCACCAAAAAGACCAGATTGTTACTCCATTGATTGCCCAGGGACAGTCACCCTATCAGATCCTGATCAATCATCCGGAACTGGATATGTCTGTCCGCTCCATGTACACATACATCGATAAGGGACTGTTCACAGCCAGAAATGTGGATCTGAAAAGGCAGGCAAAATTCAAACCAAGAAAGTGCCACAAAACACAGATCAAAGACCGCGAAGTATTTACCAACAGAACCTATGCAGACTTCTGTTCTTTGGAATTAAATTCTTATGTACAAATGGACACAGTAAAGTCATCAAGGGACTCCCAGAAAACGCTGTTAACCATGATCTTTACAGAGGAAAAACTGTTTCTTGCATTTTTATTAACCGGTGCACAAAAGGTGCCGTCCGTGCTGTATTTGACCGTTTGGAAAAACGTATGGGAACGTATGAATTTACATCTGTTTTTGAAAATATCTTAACCGACCGTGGCTCTGAATTTGGGAACCCAGAAAAATTAGAAACTGGAATTACCGGTATACAAAGAAGCAGCATTTATTACTGTGATCCAATGCGTAGCGGACAAAAAGGAACCATCGAACAGGCGCATACCATGCTCCGCATGATATTACCTAAAGGAACATCCTTTGAATTTCTAACCCAATGGGATGTCAATCTTATTGTGAATCACATAAACTCTACTCCAAGAGAAAGCCTTGACGGCAAAACGCCGTATGATGCTGCCCTGGAAACACTTGGAGAAGATGTTCTTAAAACCTTTCAGTTCAAGCTGATTTCACCAGATGAAGTCAATTTAACGCCTAAGCTGATACGCTTTAAGAAGTAACTAATTAACTGATCGGAATCTGCTCCCGACTGGAAGTAAACATTTCACATTTTTTAAATGTGGCTGGTGGAATTTAGTCTGACACACCGAATTCCAGTAGCCTGTTTTTCATGCCATAAAAACAACAAAATTTCGATAAGCTAGCTTAATTATAACAGAAAGCAGGAGATTTTGTTAAAAAACTTCTGAAAATCAGCAAAATTTAAAAGCCGATGGAATTTACTCTTGCACTGAAATTTACTTTTTCAAGTCAGCCATAATTTACTTATATTTACTCCGGGCTTCCTCGATTGAAAAAGGTGGAAGCTACTACTCCCACCTTTGCATTTATACTTATCTCATCAGATGTACAAACTGAAATTATTCAGACTCTATAATGAGCGCTGTATTTAGTAAGCCCATTTTTCTTTTGGTACTTATGTTGTAGGGTTATTCCAACTATTCCATGTATTATTTTGGTTTAGAAGATTTTTGCATTTTTGCAACCGTTATCGTTTTAATTTTTAATTGAATTACTTAGCATTATATCAATCCTTATCTCTTTTTCATTTCCAATAACCTCAAGTACTCGAACTGTTCTCCGTTATTACAAATTCCCCCAATTGCATTTTTTCGTACAAGAATCATTCCTATTTTTTTCATTTGTAACATTTTTTTAACCTCTAACCAAAACACTTCATCCATTCCAACAATTTGATAATTTAATAATTTAGGATTTTCCTTTATCATCCTTTTACGATAATTTTCCGCACTGCTTTTATCGTAAAAATATACAATTCCTAACTTATTTCCTACTGATTCCATTTCTTCTACTATTATGGTCTCACACTTCATATTCCCGTTATTTTCTCCGTTTTCAAATTCCATCAATATCCAAAACGGCATTGCTTCCGTTTGCAGGGTTGGTAACACAGCATTAATATAAAAATAGTTTTTCCCTACAATTTTAAAAATATTATCTCCGATATCAAATTTTACCGAATTTAATAACTTAGAGCATGGATTGTCATTATGTATAATATTACCTTTACTTTTTGTCACAAATGATATTGTTTCCTTTAACACAGTTAAAATGTTCCCCCAATCATTAAATACAGAAAAAATATTATAAAATCCCATTCCATTTCTCGGATACTTAACCTGCTTTACAACTTGCAATTCTTCAAATATATTATTCGCAATTATGCTTAATGTCGGAAACATATATATCACTTTATCACAATTTCTTTTTCTAAAATAAATTACCGTGAAAAAATTTTCTGCACTCTTATCATTAATATCGCCTATATATATTTCTTCAAACTCCATAATATTCTGAATCCATTTTTTAAAATCTCTCACAGTATCAAGTAATACAAATTTTATCGTGTCATTTATTTCCTCACACTTAGCCTCATTTTTATTAAATAAAAACTCGTCGCACGGAACTATTACATATCTTTTTTCCTCTAAAATTTCATGTATTATACTTTTATCTAATTCAACAATTTCATATATACCATCGTCCATAAAATTTTGAATTATACAAGTCCCAACTTTTCCATCACTGATATGCAACACTTTAACTACACATACGGCTCCACATTTTGAATCATATTTTTTTCCCTCTGTGATTCCAAGTTCTGAATAATCAAATACCTTTACATTCTCCAATAACAACTCTGTTAAATTTTGATTCAAATGCGCCTTACTATATTGAAATCCTTCCTTTAATCTTTCAGCAAGGTAATTAAATTTCTTTTTTGCAATCCCAATAATTTCATCTTGATTAAGTTTCTTTGAATCCTTCACACATTCTTGATTCATAAATGCATAGTTTAACCTATCGGCAATTATCTCTCCCAAACGTATCGGCTCCTGTAACCATATCCAAAATTGTTCTGCCAATATATCCATATCTAAAACAGAAACGCACAACTTGTTGATTTGCCTTTTCCTATTTTCTATTGTTTCTTCTACATTGTCCCAATTTTTCTTTGCAATATCCAAATACCGTTTATAATCATCAAGTTTTTTTTCATAAACCTGATTTCGCACTTCTATTCCATAGTTTTCTTCTACCCAAAGCAATTCAAGACTATTTGCATAAACCTCTTGTACAGATCTTGTTGACTCATACAAAGCGTCTCTTGTTCTAATCAAATCTGTCATATATTGTAAATCTTCTTGCTCACTATTAAGTTCAAGTTCTATCAAATGCATTAGTATTCCTGCATTAGATATCAATGCTAAATGCGCATGAAATAGTTCATGCATACAGGATGCTGACTCTAATCCATATTCCATATTGTCGCCTGGAGCTAAATAAATCTGTCCACCCTTATCATATGAGAATTTACCTAATGTAATATCTTGAAACATATTTCCTCCTGTATGCATATTATATACTATAAATGCTTCTTCAGTTCCTGATAAAATCTCTGTGTTTCTGACATTCCACCATCTGTCCTTTGATAGTATCCATGATTAAATGCCTTTTCTAAAATGATATGTTTAGAAACCTTATTTCTTATTTCAACATACTTTAAAACATCTTCTTGGCTCTTCAAACGTGGCCAGTATGTCAAATAATCTGGTAAACTTTCCTGACTAATCAAATAATTTGCTATAGGCATATCCTTTTCCGTTGCCATTCCAATTTCAAACGGAACCCACCATGATTTTTTTGTATTGTTTGAAAGAATAACAATCACATCTGTACACTCATGCAGTTTTCCTCGTATATGCTTAGTCAATTTTTCACCATCATCTGCAGTAATATTATCTAGCAAATCTAAATAAGCATCTACCCCTATTGATGTCAATGTATGAACAACCTTTAACGCCGTCAACTCATCTTCTTTTTTATGTGAAATAAAGATTTTCATCATCGACTTCCTCCAATCAAAGCCTTAAGATTATCCCAAGTCCATTTATACATTTTGTCTATACTTTTTGCACCAATTGGCTTAACACACTTTTCTGTACTTCTACCATAGAGTAAAAAGTACGGAATTCTCTCTTCCTCTGCAATCTTTAATTCCGCACTTACTCCCGTTGCCTTATTTGTATACATTCCACAAATAACAACTACTACATCACAACCTTTAATACGTGAGCGAGCTTTGGCTTTCCAATTAGAATCAATGGTTTCTTTAATAGACATATCCATAATTTCAAACGGAGAATCTGAATTTTTAGCCTGTCCAATCAATAAATTCTTCAAATCATTATCATGATCATAATCAAAGCTGATAAAAGTTCTTTTTTTTGCCATTTTCATTTCCTCCCTTAAATAGCACCTTTGTTAACCAATCGCCAATACTGTTTTCCGATAGAAGTTAATTCACAACCTTTTGATTTCATTGCTGCAAAATACATATGCTCTTCCTCAACAGGTACAACTAATCCAACACCTTCTAATTTTTGTAATTCCGCAAATACTTTCATATTCTGCTCAGTCGCATAAGGTTCCAGCAATTCATGATTATCTTCTGGGGTATTTGTCGGTTCAAAAGATGGATCAAGTGGCAAGACACTATTTTCTTCTTCGAAATATGTACATATATTTCGAATTATTGAGATATCTATCTGTGGAACTACATCTTTCAGTGATGTAAAGCGTGTCACATTGGTTTTAAATACAGGGCGCTGCTCCCATGGACCTAAAGCTTTGTCAATATATGCATATATTCCGCCTAATGATATATGCCCTGTCACATCAGCAGCACCACCTTTAAGTGCTTCTAATAAAAGCGAAGTGAATAACCCATGACCATTTATTTCAACAGAAGTTTCTGTTGAATGACTAGCTGTTAATATCGTTACACCTTCTCCAATAATTGATGTATTTTGTCCTAACGTGCTAATTGTACCTAATGTGCCCGAATAACAGCTATCAAGAATTATGACTTTATCCTTACACTGAGATTTATTTGCAATTGTTAACACGTCTTGCAATGATAATCCATAGTCTCCAACTGTATAATCCGGTGTTACAAGATAGCCACCAACTGTATCAACATGTCCATGCCCTGAATAATAGAAAAGCGCCACATCTGCACATCCAGAAAAACACTGTTCCACCAATCGACGTAATTCCCCTTTTGTTTGCACATTCAAAACTTTTCTTACTGCAAAGTTCGGAGAACCATCTCCGTTTTTTATTAGTTCATCACTCACTGCCTCCGCATCATTACAACATCCATATAATGGACAATTTGTATAATCATCAATTCCAACAATTAAAGCTTTTCGCATCTATAATACCTCCCTACTCAATATTATTCTTTTTGCTGTCATCCGCAATTGAGCGAATATAAGTTGTGCCATTCGCCTTGTTTACAACTTGATAGTTTTCATAACTTTTATTACCTTTATTTATTTGAGTAACAGCATGCTCTAATGAGATATGTCTACCCGTTTCTATATTTACAAATTCAGTGTTCAAACCTTTTGGGTTTTCTTTCGATACCTTCAACTTCATTGTTTTCCCTCCTTTAAGGTACACTTAATACAGTAGTACAATTCGTACTACCAAGTTACTCTATATAAACAAACAATGACCTAGTTTGAGACTAATTTTCAAACATATGTTTAGGGATTGATTTATCGAATGATAAATGATAGATTAGAATTGTTTAAATATTCCAATGGTCATTTATGGTCATTAACAACAGGTCGAAGTTGCCGCTTCGACTTTTTTGTTGCCACATTCACATATTTCCATATCCCAATATTCCTTTTGTTTTACCAACCTCCTTTCCTCTACAAAACAATAGCTATTTTTGCATTTCACGTATTAGCATTCCCACATTACTTCCTATCGTATTTTTCAATTCTTTTTCATTCTCACAATATAGGCTCTCATTTCGAATTGCTTTTTCCACATTTCTTACCAATCCAATTGCATCATATTTAGATTTACTATATTTAGGAATTCTTTTTCTTAACTCCTGTTCGCAATACCTTCTTTCCGCAGATACTTTAGGATTTTCCAGCAGTAACTCTTGATCTAGTTCCTTTACGTCATCAAAATGCATTAGCAGCCAGAATTCAAAGCAAGGATTTGTAATATATATCCCATAATTTCTATTTTCACACTGCTCAACTACATAATCATACTGTACAGGTGTAAAGCTATCCTTATCTCGATCCACAATCAAACATATCTTATCAATTTCTTCTGAGTACGTTAATACACTATTATTAATTACTCTTGGAATATCAGCAACTATATTTTCAAGTTTCGATTCTTCTTTCAATATATCAAAGATCATCTCGCATGCCATTTGAAGATTGCCAACCTTTTCCTCGAGAGATACCCCTAGCTTTTCTTCACATATTTGCTGCAATGTAGTCCAATAACTTTTTGCTAACGGTCGATTATTTTCCAAAATACCATAATCCTGAAAATAATCCATTATCCAATTGAGAAGCGTTTCATATGACACTTCACCGCTTTTTAATTCTTCAATATTTTGTATGACTCTATCAAGAATTTTCTTGGGATTACTCCATCCGTCTTCACTATAGCTTCGAATAACTGGGATAACCTCTATCAACGGGTTAATTGAAATATACTCTTTTAATACGTCAACCGCTTCAAAATAAATAGCTTCTGTATTTTTCCCCTCATATACCAAAAAGTATTTTTTCTTTACCTCGTCATTTGGAAGAACTCTGGTTCTTTCTGAAAAACTTCTTTTTTCTCTCATGCACTATTCCTCCTTTACAGGAAAAACCGTGCTAAAAATAGGAACACCTCCATATCGACCTTCCAAATATGCTTTGTCAATTTTTTGGTCAAACCTTGCATTATATTCTTCTAGCGAATATACAGTCGACTTTCCTAATTTATTCTTATTCACGAACCAGATTTCATCTCTTCTTAATAATTCAAAATCTAAAAGTCTTGATTCATGTGTTGTTACAATCAATTGTATATTTCTTTCTTCTGCAACTTGCAAAAATGTTTCCACAAACTTATATGTCAAACTTGGATGCAAGCATCTATCAAGTTCATCTATTACATAGGTTTTTCCTTCACCCGCAAGTAAAATTTCCAATAAATCTAATACACGTACAGTTCCATCAGACTCTTCCGACAACTGAAATAGTACATCTTTTTCTCCGTGAGAAAATTCTATTGTCTGACATTTTATTCCATCTTCTTCACTAAGAGTAATAATAAAAAAGTTTGTATTACTTCTCATAACCAGCGCAATTTGAGATAATTTTTCATTTCCTCTAATTTCTGCTTGCTTCTGTTCAATATCTGAAATTATTCTTTTCTGCAATTTCTGTGGTAACTCACCAAGCACCTTTTCTACCGGTACATCTACCATTTTAAAATCCGTAATTCCAGTACCAAATGCAGAAATAACTCTACAGACTTCCTGAACATCCTTTGCCTTGGCCAAGTAAGAATAATCCGAAATAGGTTGATCTGGATAATTAATATCAAATTGCTCTTTTATCCACAAAAACACATCTCTTATTATGGCAGCATCATCAAACTCGCTATATAAATTTTTCTTATTTTGGTTCATTAAATTTAAAAACAATACCGATGTATCGTCACTTACATCGCTTGCATAAACATCTATTTTCTCATAAAGACCTTTATGTCTTAAATCTTTTCCAAGTTCATATTTTCCTGTCAAAATATCTCTTTGGAAAATTACTTTCTCTGAGTTATCTGTATTTAATTCAATCAACCATTCTGCAATAAATTTACTTTGGCTCAAAATCACTTCAAATCCATATGCATAATATTTATTATTTAATAAAATCTCTAGTTCAAAGTAACTAGCTTCATCTTGATTTGAAGGCTCTATTTTACAATAACGCTCAGTATGACCGTCTGGCAACCCCTTTATAACTGTTTGACGCATAAAATCCATTGCTTTAACCAAATTAGATTTACCCGCTGCATTTGCCCCATATATGGCAGCAAACTTTAATAACTTCATCTTGCCATCATCATAAATATGCTCTTTTTTGTTTCTTACCTTTCCTGAAATCATAGAAAACTCTTCTGTTTTTCCATCTTCTCTTCTATCAAAAGACAAAAAATTTTTAACATTAAATCTAATTAGCATATTATGCACCTCCATTATCTTACTCGTTTAGTTTAAGTGATTTTTTCACTTTTGTCAATATTATATTTATTATTTTTATCTATTTACTGAGTTTTAAACCGCTTTTTTCGTTTTTGCAATCCATTTCCACAACAAAAATTTTCTATAACAAGTCAATTAGCAAAAAAGTCACCCTATGAGTTTGATTTCTAATGTCCAGAGCATAACTGTCACCAATCGCAAAGGAGTATGTAGCCTGCACCGATATTAGATCCACACCTTCCTTATGATGAAGGATTGTTTTTTCAATATTCAGTTTTTCATCATTCACAATATTCATCATGAGTGTTGCCAGAGAATACTCCATTTCATCCGGCTCCTCATATCCAAGGCTGATTGTCAGACTTCCCTGTGGATCTCCGTCTATCAGCAGAACTTTCTTTCCTTCCTGAGCCAGACCTATACCCAGATTCACACATGATACGGTCTTTCCGACTCCACCTTTTTGATTTGATACTGCAATAACCTTACACATAACATTTCCTCCTGTTTTTAATAATTCAGTACATACAATTTCAAAAGTTCAATTATTTCTCTCTTCATCTGTTCCGTAGAATAATTCTTTGGAAAATACTTATGAAGCTGATCATTCTTAAACACTACCCGGTCTGTTTCTTTCTGCTTTATTTCGCTTAGAATATCTTCAACTCTCTGGGTTGTTAATTTTCCATCAGCACTCAGTTTTTTCATACGCATTGCCTGCGATAACGATGGTGTACATAGTGTTAATTCCATATCATCAAGTACATCCTTCTGCTCTTTTTTCTTTAGATATGCTATCTGCACAGCCGGAGTAAATCCCATTGAACCATCATCTACCTTTTCCAACAGTTCAGGAATCAGATCTGCCATCTTGATATATCTCTGCACCTGCTTAGGACTGTCTCCAGTTTCCTCACTGATAATCTCCAATCCCTTTTTCCCTGAATTGTGGTCAACTTGGTCAGCTTTCCTTCTTCCTGATTTTCTTTTGAGCACATCATATTTCATCTTATAAGCAAATGCTTTTTCACTCGGTTGGATTCTCTCCCTTTGCAAGTTTGAATCTACCATTGCGATAACTGCCTGATCATCTGTCATGTAGCGGATTATCGTAGGTACTTTTCTATATCCCAGTTTTTCCGCTGCAAATATTCTTCTATGCCCTGATATGATTTCGTAGTATCCTTCCTTTCGTGGTCTCACTATTACCCGAGTTATTATTCCGTATTTCTTGATACTGTCCTGAAGATTTTTCATCTGGCTATCCATTTCCACTCGGAACGGATGGTTTTCAAATACTCTTAGCCGTTCAATCGCTATTTCAACAATCTTTTCATCTGGATCCATCTGATCCACTTTCTCTGCATAGGCATCCTCCTTCTTCCTGAAATAAAAAAATCCGCCCAGATTAGAACCTAATCTAATCTGAACGGAATACTCATTCAGGCTTGATATTTTCCAAGCAGAAATATTTTTAATCATTACCCTTTTGTTAGCTACACCAATTTACAGCCCTTTACACCAGCTGCATTATAGCTTTTCATTTCTGTTAGCAAATCTACAATAATTTTACTGTTAGCAATTTGCATTTTCTGTTAGCAAAAATGCTCATATTTTGATTTGCTGTTAGCAGAAAAACAACAAAAAAACGGCAATGATTTTTCTCTCATTACCGCTTAAAATAGAGCGTTCCCTATAGGAATCGAACCTACAATAGAGTCTTAGGAGGACCCCGTTATATCCATTTAACTAAGGGAACAAATGCCGTATTTTCGGGCTTTTCAGCCTTTTTGGCTCCGGCTGCCATGTTTATGAATCCAATCACTTGCGTGATGAATTGCCTCTGTTATTATATATTGATTTTAGCCTTTTTGCAAACTCTAAAATCCCGTTGTGTCTCACTAAATGGTCTCCACTTAGTTGCCCCTTAGGAGGCGCTTGTTATATCCATTTAACTAAGGAGACAAGCGCCGTATTTTCAAGGCTTTCATACCTTTTTGGCTACGGTTGCCATATCTATGAATCCAATCACTTTCGTGATGAATTTCCATTGTATCTTACTTTGACATCTTCGTCAATCCCTGTTGGAATCGAATTCCGATTTACCACCTCTGTGTTTTCACTGGGTTTAACCATGATTAAACCTTAGGAGGCGCTTATTATATCCATTTAACTATGAGAACTTATATAAGATATATGCTGTATGTGGTAAATCCACATACAGCTTTTTTATTCTATCATACTTCCTCAAAAATATCTATACTTATTCTCTATATTTTATACTTCCCTGCATCCATACAATGCCCTTAAATCGTCTGCCAACCTGTGGTTCCCCAACCAGATCTTTCTGATTGATACATACACCAAAATTCATTTCATTGCAGCAGATATCAAGTACCCATACATTCTCACCTGTAAGATTATTCTGCTCCATCCTGCAGTCCATGATTTCGCCAAGGATTGCATACTGATCGCTTTCAATACCATATGGCATAAAATAAGAATCGACAATGCTGAGTACATCCTCATGGGTAATGCGTCTCGATAACATGGAATATGTATCAATATCTTCTAATGTTAAATTTTCAATCGCATTCTCATCCCCGTCTCTTGCAGCTGCAACCAGATAATTGCGATCTGTGGTATTCTGCTGATTCTGTTTATTTTTTTTCTCAGCTTTGTTAATTGGGAGCAAAATTTTTCCCTCTGTGGAAAGTGCACCTAAAATGACACCCTCTTCCAGATTTATATATCTTTTTGATCCTTTTACTGCCAGAAAATCAACAACATTCTGCAGATAGAAAATTAATGTTACACCTATTCGGACTTCATCACATATCCCCGCATAGGACTCTTTTTCCGCATGCTTTTCCACTTCTGCCTGTTCTCTTGTGGATAACATTGTGCCAAAAAAATATGGATAGTAATAATCCATCTCAAATGTATCATCTTCCCGATAGGTACCTCTTAATGTCAGACCAAAAAAGTCACCAAACTGATAACAAAGTTCTGCAAATTCATTTCCTTCAGAATCCTCTGCCACCTTAATCGTATCTGGTTTTGCTTCTATATCTTTACATATTTTTTCGAGTTCTTCTTTCTTAATATCAGAAAGACCGACTGCTCTTAAAAATTTATGCATACTTATCTCCATTCCTGCGCCTTCCTCCAGCGCATCTCAAGTTTGTGTGTCAGCACAAATCTTGTGTGTGAAAAATGTATTTTTCACACTATCTCCATTCTTAAACCAACTGCAGAATTGATATTTTTTTATTTTTTGTCAGGTCATACCTGATTTCCGTCATTTGATTCGTCTGATCCAATACCACAACGATTGGACGAATCGAATTATCCGTCTGGCATATGACAATCCCTGTTTCTCCTGTATTCAGCCTGATTTTCGTACCAACCGGATAATATGCAACCATTTTCTGTATTACTTTTACAATTTTCCGTTCAAATAAGAGGTCTGCCGCCTCGATCATTGTCTCAAGTGCCTGCTGTACACTGATTCTTTTACATTCCATTCCGGAAATCATACAATCAAATGCATCACACACCTGTAATATATTACACTCTATATCCTTTGTTTTTTGTTTTAAAGGATATCCTGATCCATCTTTTCTCTCATGATGTGTTAATACCATTTTTTTTGAGACCGGTGATATCCAGTCTTCACCTTCTAACGCTGAATATGCCAGTATTGTATGTTTTTTTAATTCAAATACTTCAGATGCCGGTCTGCTATCCATATCAAAATTAATATATGGAACCGTAGTATAACGCATACCAAGATCATGCAATAATGCCCCTATGGCAATATCAATATAATCCTCTTCTTTTACTTTTAACATTTTTGCAACTGCCAGAGATAACATAGTCACCTGTACCGTATGCTCATAAAGATTTCCATTGCGTTCTTCTATATCTATTACCTTAGGCTGTTCTGCTTTTGTTATTTCACTGACAATTTCATTTGCCAGCTCAGCCATTTTGCTCAGTGAATTTTTTCCATGGTATATATGATTCTCCAGAATTTTCTGTACTTCACTGACATAATACTTTTCTCTTTCTTCATTGATAATCAAATGTGTTGTTTCAAAGGCTTCATACGGATCTTCGATACATACTGTATCAATTCCCAAAAAAGAAATCAGATCCAAATACTCCGGTTTTAACACAGTTCCGCCGGATATCAATATTTCTTTTTCTTTCGTTATAACCGGTTCCGCCAGTGTTTCTCCGCCTACAAGTGATTTGACCTGCCGTATTATCATTATCTCTCCATTATCTTATTTTTCATTATTCCTCATTTGAATTTTTCAAATCGCTATTTGGATTCATTGCTCGTTTTAAAGCTTCCTGCTCTTCCTCTGATAAAACAATTACAGAATTGCCATCAATAATTTCTTTAATATATGTATAGCAGCCTTCTCTGGTGTGCATTGCGTTAATAATAAATCCATTATTGCGCATATCTAACATTGCAAGAGAAAAACTTAATTTTCCGCCCATCTCATGAAATGCATCATACTTAATAAGTCCCATTTTCTGATAGGTACACTGCATATTTTTAGAGAGTACTTTAATATTTCTGTCATTTTCTTCATTTGATTCTAACAGGGAATCAACCTGATCGAGCCTTTGAATCAATGTATCTTCCAATGTCTTCGCATCTTTTCCGCTCATAAAAATACGATAATTCTTTTTCAGTTTTTTCATCTGAACAATATTTATAATCACCAATATAAATAAAATCAACAGAACCCCGCAGAGTCCTATAATAATATAATCTGAATCAATTCCTAAATACTTTGAAATCATTATTTTACCTTTCGTTATTTAGAACAAATGTTCTGTGTATTTTATGCGATTGTACGAATCAGATCAATAATCCGGTCTAATTCATCCATAGAATAATATTCAATTTCAATTTTTCCTTTTTGATCATCCTTTTTATTGATAGCGACTTTTGTTCCAAGGATTGATTTCATCTTTTCCTCTAAATCATGATAAATTGCTTCCATTGCAGGATCTGAAACCTTTTTCTTTTCTACAGGAACATCTTTATTCTTTTGGATTTTTTTTACCAGCTTTTCTGTCTCACGTACGCTCAAATTTTCGTCAAAAATTTTCTGAGCCGTTGCATATTGTTTTTCCGCATCTTCAATTCCAAGCAGTGCCCTTGCATGACCAGTTGTAATCATATCATCAATTACCATTTGCTGAACACGTTCATCTAATTTCAAAAGTCTCATCGAATTGGTTACTGCCGTTCTGCTCTTAGAAACACGCTCGGCAACCTCATCCTGTTTCAAATGAAATTCTGTCAAAAGTCTTTTATATGCAAACGCTTCCTCAATTGGATTTAAATTTTCTCTCTGTATATTTTCCACCAATGAAATTTCTACTACTTCCTGATCCGTAAGATTCATGATTCGGACTGGAACTTCTTTTAATCCTGCAAGTTTTGCAGCTCTCCAGCGTCGCTCACCTGCAATGATTTCGTAATAATCCTTTTTATCTAATACAAGTAATGGCTGAAGTACCCCTACCTGTTTAATGGACTCTGATAAATCTACTAATAAATCTTCATCAAAATTTTTTCTTGGCTGTTCCCTGTTTGGTTCTACTTTATTAATATTGACAAAAATTCCATCTTTCTTCTCAGAATCTGCATTTACCTTTATTGTCTCTGATTCTTTATTTACATTTACTTTATTTGGAATCAATGAATCTATTCCCTGTCCCAAACCACGTTTTTTTGTTGCCATATTTTATACATTCTTCCTTTCCATAACTTCTTTTGCTAACATGCGATAGCTCTCTGATCCTGCAGATTTTGTATCATACATGTTAATAGGTAATCCATGTGATGGTGCTTCTGCAAGACGTATATTTCTAGGTATTAATGTATCATAAATCTTTGTATCAAGATTTGTTCTTACATTTTCAACAACCTGGTTTGATAGATTTGTTCTTACATCATACATGGTAAAAACGATACCATCAATATGAAGTTCAGGATTCAATCTCTGCTGTACAAGATCAATAGTGTGTATCAACTGACTGAGTCCCTCTAATGCATAATATTCACACTGGATTGGAACAAGTACAGAATCAGCCGTAGTCATGGCGTTAATTGTCAACATATTCAATGACGGCGGACAATCAATAATTATAAAATCATAATCATCCCTGACATAATCTACAGCATTTTTCAAAATATATTCTTTATCTTCAATGCCTAACAGTTCAATTTCTGCTCCTGCAAGATTTACATTGGACGGTATAATTTTCATGCCTTCCACTACCGTATCTACCATACTTTCTTTGATAGAACATTCATCCAGCATTAATTCGTATACCGTGTTTTCCAATTCATTTTTATTTACACCTAATCCACTCGTCATATTTCCCTGCGGATCAAGATCAATTGTCAAAACTTTTTTTCCTGCTTCGGCTAAACAGGAAGCAAGGTTAATCGCCGTTGTTGTTTTACCTACACCACCCTTTTGGTTGGCGATTGCTATAATTCTGCTCATTTTAATCCTCATTTCCTTTTTTATTGTTTTCATTATAGCACTTATATATATGCATTTCTATAATAAAATGTTTCACGTGAAACATTTTGTATAATTTTACTTTTATTATTCATCTGGAATTAAAAGAATTATATATTTTTATCGAATTAAAAATTATTTACTTCTTCATCCGATAAAGAACCTTTTGTAGCTCTTTCGTATACTTGGACTGTCCCGTTTATAGCCATTTTTGATTAGGTACAATTTCTGGTCAAAATGACTTTTATATTCATAAGACACAATTATCTGTGGAAATTTTGGTAGTAAAAAACTTTTGTATAAATTATCAGCCAACAAATCACACAAAGTCAAGGCTTTTGTATAGCTTTAGTTAAAAATTATTTTTTCTGGTCATAATATAATATTTTACAATAATATAACATAGGCCTAATGTCTCATATGTAATGTTTCATTGATCACGAATCATTCAAAAAATATATATTCCTAATAAAAAATTTTAATTTGACAGATAAGCATATAAATTCTATTCTGATGCTTTCAGATTGTGTGCAATTTTATTGATATAATAATATGTACCTCCTATTATCATGAGTTAAAAATGTTTCACGTGAAACATTTTTAATGTTTTCTTTTTTATATTGATATTAATATAAAATATATTTTTAGTTTTGTCCTTGTTACAAATTTCCATTATATAAGTATAATTTTAAATATATGAATCTTACCTTTACACTATTTTTCCTTGAATATTTATTTTAAGAAAACAATTAATTTATAAATATAATTAATCAACTTCTTTTTAAGAATGTTTCACGTGAAACATTCTATATATAACCATCTTTATAGATTTAATAATAGTCTGGTCAGATATCACTTATAAATTAGTTTTTAATGTAATATATTACAAAGCACTAAGATTAATTTTGCGGATTCTATAAAATCAATACATTTTTACTTTCTTTTATCTAATATGCTAATTTACTAATTTAATTTTCTGAGCAAATTTGTTGTAAAGTAGTAATGTAATTATCCCATTTACGATACTATCAAATGTATCTGTTTTGTTTAGGAACAACAAATAAGCTATTAAACTTATTTGTAACCTAATTTTAAAATAACCTATACCAAGAACAAGAAATGACACACATTTTAAATTCACTGTTACGCTAGAGCGGTGACAAAGTGGTGCTGTTTACAGCTAATTTTTCCACGAAGTGTTTGATCCTGACCAAAAGAATTTAATTCATAGGGCGCATTTTTCTGTAAAGATCCGGATGTCAAAAGATGATTTTTAATTTTTTGATTGGCATATTGCACAAAGTTATGAATCACCTTTTGACACCTAAATTCTATAAATTTAAAAAACCCATATAATGTTTCACGTGAAACATTACATGAGCTTTTTATTTATTACTAATCTTATATATTTAGTAGTAATTTTCGACTCCGCAAACGTATTGACTATGATTAAATTGTAATCAGATTATTACGAATTGCAAATACGGCTGCCTGTGTACGATCTGTAACTCCAATTTTCTTAAAAATATTAGATACGTGATTCTTTACCGTACGTTCACTAATATTTAACTGCTCTGCAATTTCTTTATTATAAGTTCCATAGGAAAGCATCTTTAAAACTTCAAGTTCTCTTCTGGTAAGACTTTCAATTTTACTGCTGTCGCTGTCACGATCAAGCATCTTGGAATTTAAAACCGGTATTAAACTTGGCTGTATATAATCTTCCCCATTAACAACTGCTAAGATTGCTTTTTTTAATTCTGCAGATTCAGAATCTTTTAATAAATAACCATTTACTCCAATATCAACTGCCTTCAAAAGATATTCGACCTCATTATGTACTGTTAAAACCATTACTTTAATTTTCATTTTCATATCTTTTATTCTCTGAAGGACTTCGAGTCCATTCATATTTGGCATATTGATATCAAGTAATAATATATCAGGTACAACTGTTTTTAATTTTTCAAGACAATCTACTCCATCACATGCTTCTGCAATAACCTCAAACTCGCCTTCTAACTCTAATAACTGCTTTAAACCTTCACGAATCATTGAATGATCATCTGCTATCATAACTTTTACTGACATCGTTTTGTACCCCCCTATTCGGCAATTGGAACTTCAACCTGAATCTTCGTTCCTGCATTTGTTTTTGAATGAATGTCTATTTTTCCAGATAAAAGATATACTCTTTCTCTCATCATTGACAAACCAAATCCAGAATTATCTGCTTTGCAATTACACTCATTCTCCTCATATACAAATCCCTTTCCATCATCTTCAATAGAAAGTATAATTGTTCCCGGTTGATAGTTTAAAACTACCTTTATTACAGAACAATCTGCATGGCGGATTGCATTACTGCAGGCTTCCTGAATAATTCTTAGCAAAGTAATTCCAATAACAGGATTTATTTTGTAAGACTCACCAACTACAGAAAAATTTATCTTTTTTGTTTCACTGCTCTCTAACTTTTCTAACGCACGTTCAATCGTAACTTCTAAGCCTATATCATCAAATGACATTGGTCGCAGATTGTAGATCATATTTCGTGTATCATTGATAATATCACGCAAAGTTTTAGACATGATATTTAATTCCAGTTTACATCTGACCTTATCCATATCAATTAATTTACTGCATAATTCTGTTTTATGAACCAGACTTGTCAGATTCTGCACCGTTGAATCATGTAATTCCCTTGATATGCGCTGTCTCTCATTTTCCTGTGTTTCTAATAATTTTAACCGGAATATCTCATCGCTTATATCAGAGTTATTATCATTTATTTTTTGTTCCAGCTCAGAAATTGCATCATTTAATTCATTCAGCTTTGTAACACAGGATGTATATTCTTTTTTTCTGGTATCTAACTGTTCCTGTAAAAGTTTCTGCTGCTCCTCTAAATGTAAAATCTGTTCCCTGCCCTTTGGATTAACATCCCTGGGGCTGAATGATTCATAGTTTGAATCATTTTCTTCTTTTAAAAGCATTATAAATGCCTTATTTTCTTTCATCTGTAATTCCAGTGTCTGAATCGATTTATGTATATCTTCCTTATTAGTCATCAGCTCCGACTGAAATTTTTTTAAATATTCACTTATCATATACTTCCTTCGAACGTATGTTTTATATTACATAAATAATAAACCATTTTTATTTTATACTAAATTCACTTTGTTGAAAAGATAAATTTTTCATGAATCAAAAATTTAATTTGTATAAGCGGCCAAAAGCGGCTATAATATTATTATAAAAATAGCCTGTTATTTGGCAGATATGGAGGCATTTATGAATAAGAGTATGAAAAAAAATATCAGACATTTTTTTCTGTTAACTGCATTAGCTGCCGGAACCATTCATTTCGTAAATCGTTTTATCGATCTTACTGCTTCAATGAAAAACATCTTAAAGACGGAAAATGGTAATTTTTTTGATTGGAAGAATGGAAAAATCTATTACACAAAACATGGTTCTGGAACACCTGTTTTATTGATACATGATCTGAGTCCACTCAGTTCCTCTTATGAGTGGTGCCGTTTTGCAAAAAAACTTGAAAAGCAGCATACCGTATATACGATTGACCTCTTAGGATGCGGACGTTCAGAAAAACCTTATCTGACATACACTAATTACTTATATGTTCAGCTTATTACTGATTTTGTAAAAGAAGTAATAAAAGATACCCCTACAGTAATTGCAACGGGTTCTTCCATTTCATTTGTGACGTTGGCAGAAAATATGACGAATCATTTATTTCACAAAATCATTGCTATCAATCCGCCAATGCCTGAAAAATTTAACCGCACGCCAAGTAACTCTTCTACTTTAAAGAAGACATTACTGGAAGTTCCTGTTCTCGGAACATTTATTTACAATGTAAAAACGCATGAAAAAAATATACAGAAACTATTTTATACTGAATATTTTAACAAACCACAGCTTGTCTCCTCTAAAATGCTGGATGCCTACTACGAAGCATCACACATGAATGGCAGCCACGGAAAATATTTAATGGCAAGTATTGAGGGACAGTACACTGACAACTGCATTTTACATGCACTAAAGAAACTTTCCATTCCATTCTATGTTGTGGAAAGCCGGAGCAATCCTGATTCTGTTCAGATCGTAACCAGCTATGCAAAACAAAGTTCCTTTATTGAAACTTCATATATTTCTAATGTAAAATACCTTCCACAATTAGAAGCTCCTGATAAGTTAGCTGAAGTTATTCAGATGCTTTTTAATCGTGAAAAAAATTAATTTTATATCGAATCAACAGACGGTATGTTCTGGGAATATTTTATTACCATGAAAAAAGTGACTGTGAAAAGTAAATTTTCTACAGTCACTTTTTTTATGAACATAATATTAATGTAATGGCTCTTTCGTCGGCGTCCCGGCTTTTCTTGGATATATTTTCGGTGTGTGCTTTTCCTTGTTGATCACAACAAACGATCTTTTCTGTTCATACAGATCAAATTTATACACATCCGTTACTTTTCCACCTAAAACAAAAACAGCTTTTTTCGCTTCTGCCACTTCTTCTTCAATGCTGCCTGATTTATATGAAATAAATTTGCCACCAACTTTCACAAATGGTATACAGTATTCGCTAAGAGAAGACAAATTTGCCACTGCACGTGAAACACATACATCAAACTGTTCTCTGTAATCTTTATTTTTACCAAGCTCCTCCGCTCTGGCATGAACAGCAGTAATATTTTTCAGCTCCAGTTCATCAATTACCTGGTTTAAAAATTTAATCCTTTTATTTAAGGAATCTGCAAGTACCAGTTCTAAATCTGGAAATGCAATTTTAAGCGGGATTCCGGGAAATCCTGCCCCGGTTCCGAGATCTAAAATTTTAACATTATCTTTTAAATCGTATACACGACACAAAGAAAGACTGTCCAGAAAATGTTTTTCCACTACTTCATCAAATTCTGTGATTGCAGTCAGATTCATCACCTTATTGGTTTCTACCAGAAGTTCATAATATTTAAGAAACTGATTGATCTGTTTATCACTCAATTCAATCTGAAGTTCTTTTAAACCTTCTTTAAACTGTTCCAGATTATAATTCATTCTGATCTCCATTCTCTGTTTTATATGCAAATGTCCTAATTATATAAAATCTTCGTTTTTTTAATCTGCCGACAATGTCATTAAATTTATTTTAGTCTTCCGATTTCTTCTCATGGTACTTCATCTGCTCCATATACACAAGCAGTACTGATACATCTGCCGGCGATACTCCTGAAATACGGGATGCCTGTCCGATTGAAGTTGGTGAATAAGTCTTTAATTTCTGACGTGCCTCAATTCGCAGACTTGGAACATCATCATAATTAAAGTTTTCCGGTATCTTTTTCTTTTCAAGTTTCTTAAAACTTTCCACCTGCTTCATCTGACGCTTAATGTAACCATCATACTTGATACTGATATTTACCTGCTCAGTAACTTCAGCAGGAAGATCCGGACGTTCCGGATCGATCGGTGCTAATTTATCATAATCAAGCTCCGGTCTGCGGATCAATTCTGTCAGAAATGTTCCTGTATTTAACGGAATACTGTCATAACTTTCCAGCAATTCCTGTACTTTTTTATTCGCACCAATTTTTACTTTTGCAACACGTTCAATTTCCTGCGCGATCAGTTCTTCTTTTTTGCATACCCAGTCATAACGTTCTTTTGAAATTAAACCAATTTCATAACCTTTTTTCGTCAGACGCAGATCTGCGTTATCCTGTCTTAACAGCAGGCGATATTCTGCACGTGAGGTCATCATTCGGTATGGCTCGTGGTTTTCTTTGGTCACAAGATCATCGATCAATACGCCAATATAGGCTTCTGACCGGTCTAAAACCAGAGGTTTTTTTCCTAAAATACTCATAGATGCATTGATACCTGCGATCAGTCCCTGACAAGCTGCCTCCTCATAACCGCTGCTTCCGTTAAACTGTCCACCGGAAAAAAGTCCTTTGATCTTTTTAAATTCAAGTGATGCATAAAGCTGATTTGGGTTAATGCAGTCATACTCGATCGCATATGCATTTCTTACAATTTTAACATGCTCCATTCCAGGCAGCGTGCGGTACATCTCATGCTGAACATCCTCAGGCAGTGAAGATGACATACCTCCAACATACATTTCATTTGTATTAATGCCTTCCGGCTCAATAAAAATCTGATGACGGTCTTTGTCTGCAAATTTTACTACTTTATCCTCAATGGAAGGGCAATAACGCGGACCGGTTCCTTCAATAATTCCGGCATAAATTGGTGAACGATCCAAATTTGCACGAATGATTTCATGTGTCTTTGGATTTGTATATGTCAGCCAGCAGGAAACCTGATCAATCTGCACATCATCCGGGTTTGTTGTAAATGAAAATGGAACTACTCTCTCATCTCCCTTTTGTTCCTGCATTTTTGAAAAATCCAGAGAACGTTTATCCACTCTCGCAGGCGTTCCTGTCTTAAAACGAAACATCTCGATTCCATGCTCTTTAAGTGAATCTGTAAGATGATTTGCTGCCATAAGACCATTCGGTCCGGTATAAGTGATCATCTCGCCTGTCAGACAGCGTGCTCTCAAATACGTTCCTGTACAAAGTACAACTGCCTTACAATGATAAATTCCACCGGAAACAGTCTTTACCCCGGTAATTTTCTGAAGTTCGCCATTAACTTCTATAACCTGTCCATCTTTTTTTCCTGCATTTATATATTCTTCTGTAACAGCAGAATTTACCGGAACCGTAATGATCTCGGCTACTTCTGCCTGTCGGATTGTAAGATGCTCTGTATTCTGAAGTGTTTTCCGCATCTCCATGCTGTAATTCACTTTATCTGCCTGTGCACGCAGGGAATGTACTGCAGGACCCTTGGATTTATTTAACATCTTAGACTGGATAAATGTCTTGTCAATATTAATCCCCATCTGTCCGCCAAGTGCATCAATCTCTCTCACAAGATGCCCTTTTGAACTTCCTCCAATATTTGGATTACAAGGCATCATCGCGATACTGTCCACACTTACTGTAAAAATAATTGTCTCCAATCCAAGCCTTGCACATGCTAATGCCGCCTCACATCCCGCATGACCTGCCCCCACAACTACCACATCATAATTTTCTTCAATCGCAGGCATCTTCTTATCCTTCTTTCTAAAAAATCTTATCAAAAAAGCCAGTACACCGGAAGAATGCTGCCTTTGCATTCTTCCAATAATTGGCACCCATTGGTGCCAATTATTTGCCCAGACAAAACTTACTAAATATCTCATTCACAAGATCATCTTCGACTGCCTCACCAATGATGCTTCCCAGTTCTTCATATGCATTCATCAGATCAATAGAATAAAAATCTTCCGGCATACCGTCCATAATACTCTGCACCACTAAATTTAAACTATTCATTGCTTCCTGTAAAGCAGTTTTATGACGAATATTTGTGATATACACTTCATCATTAAATGTAACTTCTCCGGTGAAAAACATCTCACGGATTGTCTCTTCCAGTTCCCCGATCCCGGTCTGCTCCTTCGCGGAAATTGCAATCATCTTTTTATCCAGATGCTTTCTGATCGATTCTCGATCAGTAACCGGAGCCAGATCCGATTTGTTTAAAAGAATGATTGCTTTTCTGTCTTTTAAAAGCTCCATAATTTCAAAATCATTTTCATCCAACTGTGTTGATGTATCCACAACATAAATCGCCAGGTCTGCATCATTTAAGTATTTTTTTGCACGATCCACGCCAATTTTTTCCACAACATCATCCGTTTTCCGGATTCCCGCTGTATCGATCACATTTAAAATAATTCCATTTAAATTGATCTGTTCTTCTAATACATCCCTTGTCGTTCCTGCAATATCAGTAACGATCGCCCGTTCTTCTCCAACAAGTGTATTTAACAATGATGATTTTCCGGCGTTTGGTTTTCCAATGATTACCGTTGAAATACCTTCTTTTAAAATTTTTCCATTATCGCTGTTTGCAAGGAGTTTCCTGATTTCTTTACCTGCTTCTTCCACGATACCCTGAAGTGTTTTAGGATATCCATCCAGACTGATATGTTCCGGATCATCTAATGCAGATTCAATAAATGCAATCTCATGCAGTAGTTTTTCACGGACTGTTTTTACTGCAGACGAAAGAGAACCGGAAAGCTGCCGTTCTGAACTCTTTAATGCAAATTCATTTTTTGCATGAATAATATCTATGACAGACTCCGCCTGCGCAAGATCGATCCTGCCATTTAAAAATGCACGTTTTGTAAATTCACCAGGCTCTGCCGGACGCGCACCGTATTTGATCACAGTCTCAAGCACACGCTTCATGACATATACTCCGCCATGACAGTCAATCTCGACGGTATCTTCTTTTGTGTAACTTTTTGGTGCCCGCATCAGCACTACCATAACTTCATCGATCACTTCATCCCCATCTTTGATGTGACCATAATGAATCGTATGTGTCGGCATATCGGATAAATTTTTTTTATTTTTCATAAAAAAAATCCGGTCAACAATCTGAACTGCCGCATCCCCACTGATCCTTATAATGCCGATTCCTGAACTTGACATAGCTGTTGCTATCGCAGCAATCGTATCTGTTCTCATAATCCCTCATTTCTGAGCAGCTTGTTAAACTGATCCCTCGTCTCTAATATACAAAAAAATTCGTGGACGTTTTCTCTATCCGCCACGAATTTTTCTGTGTCATTCATCACACACGGATGAAAACTGTTTTACTGTCTCTTTAATGTTACAACAACATGACGATAAGGTTCGTCTCCTTCGCTGTGTGTTGTCACAAACTTATCATTCTGCAAGGTAGAATGAATCACTCTTCTCTCATAAGGATTCATCGGCTCTAAAGAAACCGGACGTTTTGTTCTCTTTACCTTGTATGCAATATTCTTTGCAAGATTCTCTAATGTCTCTCTTCTTCTCTTGCGGTAATCTTCCGTATCAATTTTGACTTTTACAAAACTCTCTGCATTTTTATTAACAGCAAGATTGGTCAGGTACTGGAGAGAATCTAAGGTCTGTCCTCTTTTTCCGATCAGAACGCCCATGTCATCACCTTTTAAATCAACATTGATCACATTGCTGTTTTCCTCTGCAGTCATAACGATCTCAACTTTTAAATCCATCGCTTCGAATACTTTATTTAAGAAATCTTTGATATCATCATTCACAGAATATTTCTTGCGTACTTTGATAACTGCATCTTTTCTTCCGATGCCGAGAAATCCGTTATTTCCTTTTTCAACGATCTCATATTCGATTCTGTCACTGGTTGTGCCCAGTTTTACCAGTGCTTCTGTGATTGCTTCATCGACTGTTTTTGCTGAAATTTCAATATATTCCATATCCAAAACCCCTGTCCTTTCTTATTATTTTCTGCTGTTTTTCTCATTAAAATCACGAACCATATTGGCTTTTGCAGCCATACTTCCGGCTTTTGCCTTTGCTTTTGTGGCATTTGCTTTTTCTAATTCAAGTTCACGCTGTGCCTCACTCATACCGGACTTTTTATCTTCTTTTTTCGGCTCATTGATCTGTCTTGTATTGATTTTTGCCGCATTGGAAATCTGATTTTCAGCAATTCCCATTTTTTCACGTTTTTTCTTTGCTTTCTCCTGATTCTTCTTAATGATATCCTCAAGGTTGATCTTCTCAAAATGCTTATTTAAGAAGAACTGCTGAACACTTCGAACTACCGCACCGGCGATCCAGTAAATACCAAGACCTACAGGAACTGTAAAACACATTACAAATGAGAAGATCGGCATTGTACGGTTCATCATCTTCATCTGCTGTGCAGCCATATCATTTTCATTATTGCCATTAGATGGAGCAGCCTGTGGCATCAGCTTGATATTAAGTACCTGAGTCAGATAAGAAACGATCGGTACAAGCAGCGCTAAAACTACAAATAAAAAGTTATGTGATGCAAAATTAGATGTCATAACCTGCCATGGTGTATCTGAAATATTCAGTCCCAGAAAGTTATTTACATGTGAAACTGTATCATATGTTGCATTAATGGTATCCGTTAAAGAAGGGAATGCACTCTTTAAAGTATCCCATCCATTCGAATTCATTTTATATAAAACATCAACAATAGAGTTAGAAAGTGCAGTCGGATCTGATACTGTAAAGTCTGCTGCCGGCTGTGTCATAACTCTTAAATCTGTAACGAGCTGCGTCATCTTATCCTGATAACCGCTTGTTGCCATAATTCCATCAACCAGTGCAGAGAAATTGTTCTTTACACCGGATACATATGCCGGAACATTCAAAAATACACGGTAAAGTGCAAACAGTAATGGCATCTGGATCAGCATCTGAACACAGCTTCCCATCATGGAAACACCATATTTTTCGTATACTGCCTGTGTTTCTTCCTGCATTGCCATCATAGATGCCTGATCTTTTTTTCCATTATATTTTTTCTGGATTGCCTGTAATTCAGGCTGCATCTTCTGTGATAATTTTGAGAACTTCTGCTGTTTGTAAGTTAACGGGAATAAAATCGCATAAATTACGATTGTAAAAATGATGATAGAAAGACCAACATTCTCAATACCAATCATTGACATCAACGCATAAATACCATTCATTACCCAGCCAAGTACTTTGGCGATCGGTCCTAAAATAGCACCATTGTATGCTGTTAATAACATATCTGACACTTGTAAATACCTCCGCTATGGAACTGGATCATATCCACCTTTTGAAAAAGGATTACATCTTAAAATTCTCCATAAAGCAAGTGCTCCTCCTTTTATTGCCCCATATTTTTCAACTGCCTCTAAACCATATAGAGAACATGTCGGACAATACGGACACTTTGTCGTTTTCATTGGAGAAAGATATTTTCTATAAAACTTAATTAAAGCAATTAATATTTTTTTCAAAATGATTCCATCTTCTTTTTTCTGAAATTAACGATTGATTACTTTGTGAAGACCTCCAAGATGCAACAGGGCACTTTCTGTTTCATGATAACTGATATCGCGTGCCGTGCTTCTTGCGATGACTACAATATCCAAACCATTATTGAACATGTCTTCATGTAGTCTGTAGCTTTCCCGGATCAGCCGGGTCAGATGATGTCTGATAACACTGTTTCCAACTTTTTTACTGACGGATATGCCAAGACGATTTCCTTCTGTATGATTTTCCAGAACATACATTACCAGATAACGGTTCGCATAGGATTTTCCCTGTCTGTACACTTTCTGGAAATCACTGTTCTTTTTTAATGATTCCGAAAACTTCATCCTAGTATGCCCTTTCTGATTATTTACCTAAGGCACCAATTACCTTCTGTCTGTTTTGAAGGTCTGCTTACTTCTCTTATAAAATATCTTTGAATGAACAAATAGGTGGTACAAAATGCACCACCTCATTATTCATCCATTCTTCTTAAGGAAAGAAAAGACCACAAAAATGTGGCCTATGCTGATAATTTCTTTCTACCTTTTAATCTTCTAGCAGCCAATACTTTTCTTCCGCCTGCTGTGCTCATTCTGCTTCTGAAGCCATGAACTTTTGATCTCTGTCTTTTCTTCGGCTGAAATGTCATCTTCATGTTATATCCACCTCCTCTGCCTGGCATTCACCATCATCCAAAAATGACGGTGCGATAGAAAACGTCCTAAGACGCATATTCTCAGTTAAAAAACATCATTTTCAATTATAACAGAAAAATGTTTCAAGTCAAGCACTAAAATTCTGATTGATTGGATTTTACTTATCTACATTTCAACATTTATCCATTTGTGGAAAATGTTGACCACTATATATATAAGGAAGAAACTCTATCTTTCTATATCTTGTTATTTGCATTTCCACAGTTATCCCCATGAAATGTTAAAAAATGTGGGTTAAAGAATGCCGATTTTTAGCGGGTTTGCAAAGTTATCCCCAATTTGTGGATAACTTGTGGATATTTTCTGGATAATCCACGGATAATGTGTTAATAAACAGTATAACCCCTTGTATTTAGCGGTCTATAACTTTTTTCGACTTATTCACACATATTTTTTTTATTTCTACAAATTTTTATTATTCAGGCTCTCTATTTTGCCCAAATCGGGATTTTTTTGCATTTACCCTAACTTGAAATACCCTGTACAAACTTTTCATTGATAAAAGCGAAAAAATAGTGTAGGATAGAACTATGTAGGATTTTTTATGATAGGCGTTAATGTGGAAAACTATCCACATGCAGATGAAAATACTCTTTTCATTAGAAAACAACGCAAAAATGAGGATTAAAATGGATAAAATTTTAGAAAAATGGGACGAGATTCTCTCAACCGTCAAACATGAACATGATATCAGTGATATTTCTTTTGATACCTGGATACGTCCGCTCGAAGTTTACGGTGTTGAGGGTAATACATTATATATACTGGTTCCATCTGAACAAATGACCCTGAGCTATATCTCAAAAAAATATTATCTTCCTTTAAAGGTAACGATCGCAGAGCTTACAGGAACAGAATACGAGATTCAGTTCATTCTGCCGGAACAGACAAAAAATATCCGTACCGGCAATAACAGTGTACCGAAAAAAAATGCACTTTCCGAAAAAGCGGACAGATCTAATCTTAATCCGAACTATACCTTTGACACTTTTGTCGTCGGCAGCAATAACCGTTTTGCCCAATCGGCGTCACTTGCCGTTGCCGAATCTCCGGGCGAAGCATACAATCCACTTTATATTTATGGAGGACCTGGACTTGGAAAAACTCACCTTATGCATTCCATCGGTCATTTTATATTAGAAAGAAACCCGAATGCAAAAGTACTTTACGTTACATCCGAGGAATTTACCAACGAAGTAATTGAATCAATTCGAAGTGGTAATGCCTCAGCAATGAACAAATTACGTGAAAAATATCGTACGATCGATGTACTGATGGTCGATGACGTTCAGTTTATCATTGGTAAAGAAAGTACGCAGGAAGAATTTTTCCATACATTTAATGCACTCCACTCTGCCGGCGAACAGATTATCTTAACATCTGATAAACCACCAAAAGACATGGAAACTTTAGAAGACCGGATTCGATCTCGTTTCGAATGGGGTCTTATTGCTGATATCGGAACGCCGGATTATGAAACACGTATGGCGATCCTCCGGAGAAAAGTCGAAGCAGACGACATGAAACTCAGTGATGAGATTCTAAATTATATTGCAACGAACATCAAATCAAACATCCGTGAACTTGAGGGTGCCTTAAACAAACTTCTGGCTTATTCCAATCTTGAAAAGACTGATATCACGATGGAAATCGCCATGAAAGAACTTCAGAATATTATTACACCGGACAAGCCAAGAGAGATCACACCTCAACTGGTAATCGAAGTTGTCACTGAACACTTCAATATCTCGCTGGATCAGATGATCTCCAAAAACAGAAGTAACGAAATCGCAAGACCAAGACAGATTGCAATGTACCTCTGTAAAAATATGACTGACATACCACTTGATTCGATCGGGCAGTTACTTGGGGGAAGAGATCATTCCACCATTATTCATGGTATCAAAAAAATTGCCGACGAGTATGAATCAAACGAAAATACACGCAATTTAATAGAAACTATCAAGAAAAAGATCAATCCTAACTAAAGTTATCAAGGTTTTTCGAAGTTATACACGAAAAATTGTGGATATCTTGTTAAATTAAAGTGAATTCCGTATGGACAAGTCTCATTTTCATGTTTAAAACCTGTTTATGGCATTTATGAGCTTCATCCTCAATTCACATCATTTCAAGATAATTTCCGCATGGTTTTCACAGGGTTATACCACCTCAAATTTTTTTGAACCCCTTGAAAATTAAGGCTTTGTGCGGTTATCAACTTATTAACAGCCTCTAAGACGACTACGGCGGATTTCTATTTATTTTTTTATGAACACGTTTTGGCGAGCCACTACGTTTCACCAGGAAGGAGTTATCTACAACATGAAATTAATTTGTTCTAAATCTAATCTGTTACATGGCGTTAATATTGTTTCAAAAGCAGTTCCTACCAGAACGACCATGGCAATATTAGAATGTCTTCTGATTGATGCTTCTGCAAATGAGATTAAACTTACCGCTAATGATATGGAACTTGGAATTGAAACTAAGATTGAAGGTGAGATTGCAGAACGCGGAGTAATCGCACTGGATGCAAAAATCTTTTCTGAGATTGTCCGTAAACTTCCGGACAGTGATGTCACGATCGAAACAGATGCATCTTTTAAAACAACGATCACCTGTGAAAAAGCAAAATTTAACATTGTCGGTAAATCCGGTGATGATTTTTCCTATATCCCATATATTGAACGTAACGAACCTATCATTATGTCCCAGTTCACCTTAAAAGAAGTCATTCGTCAAACAATTTTTTCAATTGCTGATAACGATAACAACAAGTTAATGACAGGAGAATTGTTTGAAATCGAAGAAAATGACCTTAAAGTTGTTTCTCTCGACGGTCATCGTATTTCAATCCGTAACATCGAACTGAAAAATAATTATTCTCACAAGAAAGTTGTCGTTCCGGGAAAAACACTTCAGGAAGTCAGCAAAATTCTTCCTGGAAGTGCAGAAGACGAAGTATCTATTTTTCTGACAGACAACCACATTGTTTTTGAGTTTGAGAATACGACAGTTGTTTCGCGTCTGATCGAAGGAGAATATTTTAAGATCGAACAGATGTTGTCTTCCGACTATGAAACAAAAGTTAAAATTAACAAACGCGAACTGTTAGACTGTATTGACCGTGCGACTCTTCTTGTCAAAGAAGGAGATAAAAAACCGATCATCATGAATATCACAGATGATTCCATGGAACTGAAGATCAATTCATTTATTGGTTCCATGAATGAAGATATTGATATAGCCAAAGAAGGAAAAGATATCCTGATCGGATTCAATCCGAAGTTTTTCATTGACGCATTAAGAGTCATTGACGAAGAGGAAGTTACACTGTACATGGTCAATCCAAAGGCTCCATGTTTTATCAAAGATGATGAAGGTACATTTATTTACCTGATTCTTCCGGTTAACTTCAATGCAGCTGCAAACTAATCATTTTTTGATTGATATTGCCGTAAGGCGATAGAAAGGAATTCCATGATAGAGATTCAGATCAGAGAATCAGATGAATTTATAAAACTTGGACAGGCTTTGAAAAAAGCCGGTCTGGTGGAATCCGGAGTTGACGCAAAATTTGTCATCCAGGATGGTTTAGTAAAAGTTAATGGCGAAACAGAATATCAGCGTGGAAAAAAAATCCACGATGGTGATGTGATTTCCTACAACGGAGAAACGGTGAAAGTCTCAAAATGATCATTCAATCCATTGAATTGAACAATTTCCGCAATTATGAAAATCTCCAGATTTCGTTTGATGAAGGGACTAATATTTTATTTGGTGATAATGCGCAGGGAAAAACCAATATCTTAGAAGCTGCTTACTTAAGTGGAACTACCAAATCCCACAAGGGAAGCAAAGATAAAGAGATGATCAGGTTTGGAACAAACGAAGCACACCTTCGGACTATGGTTTTAAAAAAAGGCAAACAATATCAGATTGACATGCATTTAAAACACAACCGTTCCAAAGGAATCGCTGTAAATAAAATACCAATGAAAAAAGCGAGTGAGCTTTTTGGAATATTGAACATCGTATTTTTTTCGCCAGAAGATCTGAATATCATAAAAAATGGTCCATCAGAGCGCAGACATTTTCTGGATGCTGAGTTATGTCAGTTAGATAAGATCTATTTATCTGATCTGTCGAACTATAATAAAATTCTGAATCAGCGCAATAAACTGTTAAAAGATATGGTTTATCGTCCTGAATTATCGGATACACTTCCGGTATGGGATATGCAGCTTATTGATACCGGGAAAAAAATCATCAGGCGCAGGGAACAGTTTGTAAAAGAACTAAATGAAATTGTTCATGAAATACACTACCGGATATCAGGTGGGAAGGAAGAACTTTTTCTGTCCTATGAACCAAGTGTTTCGGCAGATATGATGGAGCAGGAGATAGAGCGGGTAAGGCAGCGTGATCTGAAAATGTGTCAGACATCCGTAGGACCACACCGTGATGATCTGCTTTTCTCCATTGCAGATGTTGATATCCGCAAATTTGGTTCACAGGGACAGCAGAGAACATCTGCACTCTCTTTAAAATTATCCGAGATAGAGCTGGTAAGAAAATCAATCCATGATACTCCGATACTTTTACTGGATGATGTCTTATCAGAATTAGACAGCAGTCGTCAGAATTATTTGTTAAACAGTATATGTGACACCCAGACAATTATTACCTGTACCGGTCTGGATGAATTTATCCGTAACCGGTTCGAGATCAATAAAGTTTTTGAGGTAATAAGTGGTCAGGTATTTGAAAAAGGTCAGGTTATAGAAAGGCAAGGTTAGCAGAATGGCAACAGAGAAAATTGAAAATCCAAATGAATACGGAGCTGACCAGATCCAGATTCTGGAAGGACTTGAAGCAGTTCGTAAGAGACCAGGTATGTATATCGGCAGTACATCGGCGAGAGGACTCCATCATTTGGTCTATGAGATTGTAGATAATGCCGTGGATGAGGCACTTGCCGGATATTGTAAAAACATAGAGGTTACCATTAATCCGGATAATTCTATTACAGTCGAAGATGATGGACGTGGTATTCCGGTTGGAATGAACCATAAGGCTGGAAAATCAGCACTTGAAGTTGTATATACAGTTCTTCATGCCGGCGGAAAGTTCGGCGGTGGCGGATATAAGGTATCAGGTGGTTTGCACGGTGTAGGTGCATCAGTCGTAAATGCGCTCTCCACCAAACTTTGTGTCGAAGTGTATAAAGAGGGACAGGTTTATTTTCAGAGTTATCATATCGGAAAACCGGATGAACCGGTCAAAGTGATCGGAACCTGCGATCCGGAGAAACACGGCACAAAGGTTACATTCCATCCAGATCCGGATATCTTTGAGGAGACTGTTTATGATTATGACACTTTAAAACAGCGTCTTCGTGAGACTGCGTTTTTAACAAAAGGACTTCGCATCGTACTTACGGATACGAGAGAGGAATCCCATCATTGTCATGAGTTTCACTATGCCGGTGGTATCAAGGAATTTGTTACTTACTTAAATCGCAGCAAAGAAGCATTGTACCCGGATGTCATTTACTGTGAGGGAACCAGGGATGGTGTATATGTCGAAGTTGCCATGCAGCACAATGATTCCTACAATGATGCGACATACAGTTTTGTAAATAATATCATTACACCGGAAGGTGGTACGCACCTTGCCGGATTCCGTAATGCGCTGACAAAAACATTTAACTCCTATGCAAGAGCAAATAAGATTTTAAAAGATTCCGAACCTGCACTGACCGGTGATGATATCCGTGAGGGACTGACTGCGATCATCAGTATCAAGATCGAAGAGCCACAGTTTGAGGGACAGACAAAACAGAAGCTCGGAAACAGTGAGGCGCGTGGAGCAGTCGATTCCGTGGTAAGTGAACAGCTCACTTATTTCTTAGAGCAGAATCCGACGGTCGCAAAGAGTATCTGTGAAAAATCACTGCTCGCACAGCGTGCAAGAGAAGCAGCAAGAAAAGCGCGTGATCTGACCAGAAGAAAAACAGCCTTAGAGGGTACTTCTTTACCGGGAAAACTTGCGGACTGTTCAGACAAAGATCCGAAAAACTGTGAGATTTTCATCGTCGAGGGAGATTCTGCGGGTGGTTCTGCAAAGACAGCAAGAAGCCGTGCAACCCAGGCAATCCTTCCACTGCGTGGTAAAATCTTAAATGTAGAAAAAGCAAGACTGGATAAGATTTATGGCAATGCCGAGATCAAAGCGATGATCACTGCGTTTGGTACCGGAATCCATGAGGATTTTGATATTTCCAAGCTGCGTTATGATAAAATTATTATTATGACAGATGCCGATGTCGACGGTGCCCATATTGCGACCCTGATGCTGACATTTTTATATCGTTTTATGCCGGAGCTTATCAAGCAGGGACATGTATATCTTGCAACGCCGCCACTTTATAAGATTGAGAAAAATAAAAATATCTGGTATGCGTACGATGATAACGAGTTAAATAATATTCTGGTTGAGATCGGTCGTGACAGCAACAACAAGATCCAGCGATACAAAGGACTTGGAGAGATGGATGCTGAGCAGCTCTGGGAGACAACTATGGATCCGGAGAAACGTATTTTGAAACGTGTCATGATCGATGAGGAAAATTCTTCCGAGATTGATGTGACATTTACGACCTTAATGGGCGATAAAGTAGAGCCGAGACGTGAGTTCATTGAGGAAAATGCAAAATACGTGCAGAATCTGGATATTTAACAGATCGGTACAGCCGGATTTTTGAAATATGTGATCCGGCTGCAGATATCCGGATGACAGAGACGAGTTAGAAATGGAGAAGAAATCAGATGGATGATAAAATTTTTGATCAGATTCATGACGTCGATTTGAAAAAAACGATGGAAACATCCTATATCGATTATGCCATGAGTGTTATCGCACAGCGTGCGCTCCCTGATGTCAGGGATGGTTTAAAACCGGTACAGCGCCGTGTGCTTTACTCAATGATAGAGCTGAACAATGGTCCGGATAAGCCGCATCGTAAATGTGCGCGTATCGTCGGTGATACGATGGGTAAATACCATCCGCATGGAGACAGTTCTATTTACGGAGCACTTGTAAATATGGCACAGGAGTGGTCGACCAGATATCCGTTAGTTGACGGTCATGGAAACTTTGGTTCCGTGGACGGCGATGGCGCGGCTGCCATGCGATATACGGAGGCACGTCTCAGCAAAATTTCCATGGAAATGCTTGCTGATATCGGAAAAGACACCGTTGATTTCGTGCCAAACTTTGATGAGACGGAGAAAGAACCTACCGTTCTGCCATCCCGTTATCCGAACCTTTTGGTAAACGGAACTACCGGTATTGCCGTTGGTATGGCGACCAACATTCCGCCGCACAACCTGCGCGAAGTTATCAATGCCGTGGTAAAGATCATTGACAACAAAGTTGAGGAGGACCGCGATACCGACATCGAAGAATTACTCTCTATTGTCAAGGGACCGGATTTTCCTACCGGAGGAATGATCCTTGGAACAGCCGGAATCAATGAGGCTTACCGTACCGGACGTGGAAAAGTCCGCGTGCGTGCTATTACAGATATCGAACCAATGCAAAACGGCAAGAACCGTATCGTGGTAACGGAACTTCCGTACATGGTCAACAAAGCAAGACTGATCGAAAAAATCGCAGAGTTAGTGCGTGATAAGAAAGTAGACGGGATCACAGATCTTCGTGATGAGTCAGACCGTCAGGGTATGCGTATCTGTATTGAACTCCGTCGTGATGTCAATCCAAATGTAGTACTTAATTTACTTTACAAACATACACAGCTTCAGGATACATTTGGTGTGATCATGTTAGCGCTTGTCAATAACGAGCCGAAGGTATTAAACCTCTACGACATGTTAAAGTATTACCTGATCCATCAGGAAGAGGTTGTTACCAGAAGAACCAAATACGAATTAAATAAAGCCGAAGAGCGTGCCCACATTTTAGAGGGCTTGCTGATCGCACTTGACAATATTGATGAAGTCATCAGCATTATAAGGAGCAGCCAGAATACACAGGAAGCAAAATCACGTTTGATGGAGCGTTTCTCCTTAAGCGATGCACAGTCACAGGCAATTGTAGATATGCGTCTGCGTGCACTGACCGGTCTGGAACGCGAGAAACTCGAAGCAGAGTATGCAGAGCTGATGGACCGCATTGCAGAACTGCGTGCAATTTTGGCAGACAAGAAAAAACTGCTCGGCGTGATCCGTACGGAGATTCTGCTTATTGCGGATAAATACGGCGATGACAGAAGAACATCGATCGGATTTGACGAGTACGACATTTCCATGGAGGATCTGATCCCGGTAACAAATACCGTCATTACCATGACAAAGTTAGGTTACATCAAGCGCATGAGCCTTGACAATTTCCGCGCACAGAACCGTGGCGGTAAGGGAATCAAGGGAATGGAGACGATCGATGACGATTACATCGAAGAACTTTTGATGACGACATCCCATCACTACATGATGTTCTTCACAAACACCGGACGTGTATACCGTATCAAGGCTTACGAGATCCCGGAGGCAAGCCGTACCGCAAGGGGAACTGCGATCGTGAACCTGCTCCAGCTCCAGCCGGGCGAGAAAATTACGGCAGTTATCCCGATTCGTGAATACACGGAAGGACATTTCCTGTTCATGGCGACAAAGAAAGGCATTGTGAAGAAAACACCGATCACCGACTATGCAAATGTCAGAAAGACAGGACTTGCTGCGATCAGTTTAAGGGAAGATGATGAGCTGATCGAGGTAAAAAAGACAGATAACAATCAGGATGTTTTCTTAGTGACGAAATATGGTCAGTGTATCCGGTTTAAAGAGACAGATGTAAGAAAGACAGGCCGTACTTCCATGGGAGTCATCGGTATGAATCTTACGGATGGGGATGAAGTTATCGGTATGCAGATGCAGTCCCAGGGGGATGCACTCATGATCGTTTCAGAAAAAGGTCTTGGAAAATGTACACTGATCTCCGAATTTACCACGCAGAACCGTGGTGGTAAGGGTGTAAAATGTTACAAGATCACCGAAAAGACCGGAAATATTGTCGGCGTGAAAGCGGTAAACCAGGACAATGAACTGATGCTGATCACCACCGAAGGAATTATTATCCGTATCAAAGTCAGTGATACAACGTTGCTCGGAAGAATTACTTCCGGTGTCAAACTCATCAACTTAGATGAGAATGTCACGGTGGCAAGTATCGCAAAAGTGCGTGAGGATAAGAGTCTGATCGACAATGCAGACACATCCGAACTGCTCAGTGAGGAGGAAGAAAAGGAAAGTGCAGCCATCGCTGCGGAAAATGCAAAAAAGGCATCGGTAGAAAATACAGAGACAGACGACGAGCTGATGAAAGAACTGTTAGAGCGCGCAGAGGCTGATGGTTCCGAGGATGAGGAAGAATAGATAACCGTATAGTGAAGAAAGGGCAGAAGCTGAATGGAAAAAACAGTGTATGAACTAATGCATGGCGAAAAGATAGTAGCAGACATTGGGACGAACGGAGTATGCACAGTTTTGGACAGGGTGTTTCTGCCCTTTTCCATTTATCTGGAGGATACAGCAGAAAATGATGATCTCGATATCCGCATGGATAACCTCACAAATTTTTATTACTGGTGTGCAACCCGTGTTCTGACACTTGACCGTGTCTATGCAAAGGAAATTTTAAACAGTATCGGAGCACTGCAGGCGCAGACCGACCGTGACCGTGCCAAAATAGCGCTGTCCTATCACTGTCTGTCACTGACTGATATTTTCTGGGTTCGGGAAAAAGGGGAGAATATCACATTTTCACAGATCAATCTTTTTGAAAATCATCTGGATAATGCACTTGTGGATATTTCCCTGAGAGGAAAACAGATGGCCGTAGAGAACAGTTACCTGATTGCGGACGATCTCTCAACCAATGGCGTGTTTCCAAAAGCGTGGATCAGAGAGAAAAATTCATTTGCACTTTTAAAAGATGGAAACAGCAGGGCTGTGGAGAATGAAATTCTTGCAAGTAAGATCTACCGCTGTTTTGAATGTAGACAGGTGCTTTATGAAGAAAGCATTTTTGACGGACAGAAAGTTTCAAAAAGCAGGATCATTACGTCGGTGGATTACAGCATGGTATCGATGGAGGCATTTGAAATCTATGCAGCAAATCATGACATTCACGTTATGGATTTCGTGTTAAAGCTGGATGCATATTCCTACTACATGATGAACCTGCTCGATTACCTGATTGGTAACACGGACCGCCACTGGGGAAACTGGGGATTTCTGGTGGACAACCGCACAAACCAGCCGGTACGCCTGTTTGATCTGATGGATCTCAACCAGACTTTTTTGGCATATGATACGCCAGATGGTGCAAATTGCATGACGACCGGAAACCGGAAAATATCACAGCGTGAGGCTGCGGTGGAAGCGGTGAAAAAGATCGGGCTGAACCAGAGGGCTGAGATAAAAGATGAGTGGTTTGAAGGCAGGGAAAAAGAGAGGGAGATGTTCTGGTGCAGATTTGGAATATTAAAGGAACAATGGAAAGCGTAAAAATCTGAAGTTGCAAAGAGCGTGGGTTATGGAACAAAAGACAATGGAAGTAGTATTAAAATATTACAGGGAGAAGTATCACCTGAGGCAGGAAGATATCTGCAGAGGAATCTGTTCTGTTACCACTTTGTCGAGATTGGAACAGGGGAACAGGGAAGTCGATTCACTTCTTGGACAGACACTGCTTGGAAGGATTGGAAAAGAAGTCACACTGTTTGAAACAATTTTGAGTGAACAAGATTACGAATTGTGGAAAATGAGGGAGCAGATTGAAAAATCTGTGGAAAACAATCAGGTAAAAACTGCGAAAAAGAAGATTAGAGAATACCGGGGAGTCATGCCACAGGATGAATCTGTACATGAACAATATTGTCTTTATCAGGAAGCACGTACCATGATCGCAGAAAAGAATACTGGAAGCAGTTTGTGTGGGATTTTAGAAAAAGGAATCTGTCTCACAATTCCTGAGTTTAGGAAATCAATGGAAAAGGTGCGTCTGTACAGTTCGGTTGAGATTGAGATGATACTGCTGCTCATAAACTATGATTCGCCGAAGACAGAGATGGCAGAACAGGAATTATTAAATATTTTAGCGTATGTCAGTGGGTATCAGTCCGGGAGCAAAAAAGAAAAAGTCAGTACGGATATTTTTTTAGAGCTGATCTCCATACAACAGAGAAAAAATGATTACAGAAAAATTATGTTTTACACAGAAAAAGCGATTCAATGTATCAGTGAGGGAGCGGGTTTTTATCATCTTGCAGACATCTATTTTCTGCGGGCAAAAACGAGAGAAAAGCTCACGCCAAAAAATGCGGATAAAAATATGCTGTTAAAGAAAGCGATGGAAGAATGTAAGATTGCTGCGTGTCTGTATCAGTTGGAGGGGCAGGATGAAAAGGCACGGGATGCAGAAAAGTATGGTGAGGGATTAGTATGTCAAACTACAGAGCCGGAGATATAATACGGATGACAAGAGAGTTTGTTGGAATGTCCAGGGAAGAACTGAGTGATGAGATTTGTTCGGTACAGACATTGTATCGTATCGAGAGCGGAAAGACTCGCGTAAAAAGAGAACTGTATGCAAGACTCATGGCAAAAATGGAGCGTGTACCGGAAAAGAGCTATGCCATCTGTGTTGGGAAGAACTTAGAACTGTTAGAGGAACGAAAACTTTTTGAGCAGGCAATGCAGAATTATGACTATGAAAAAGCAGATTTATATTTAGGCAGGATGAAAGAGAAAGCGGATGATAATGTGATCACCAGGCAGTATCTTTTAAAGTCAGAAGCATTGATGGACTATTACTGCAAAAGAAGTGACAATCAGGCAGCAATCGAAAAATTGCAGGAGGCAGTCCGGCTGACACTTCCGGATTATGAGGAATGTCTGAAAAAAGATTTCCCGTTTACCGAACAGGAAATCATGAATCTGATGAGCCTTGCAAATGCTTATGCACATGCCGGGGATGTGGATGAGGCGGTGTATATTTTTGAGAGACTGCTGCAATGCTTGCAAAAGGACTATATTTTTGGAAAATATGCAGAACATATGAAACTTATTATTTTGCGAAATTTATCGGTTGCGTATATTGAAAAACGACAATATCATAAGGCAATTACACTCAATGAAAAATGTTTGAATATGGCAAAAGAAAACGATGAAGGGAAGGAACTGCATATTCTTTTGAGTGACAGAGCTTGTATTCTAAAAAAACAGAATGAGTGTGGACAGATAAATCGTGGAGAATTATGTATGGCGGAAAAATATTTAAAGCAGGCATATCTTTTAGCTTGTGCCAGAAGAGATAATAAAATGGCAGGAAGGTTAAAAGAAGTTTATCAGCATATGTTTGAAAAAGATTTAAATTAAAACTCGTTATAGTCCCAAATGGTATCGCCACTTAATGTAGATATATAAAAAAGAGTTTTTTGTTGTGGGTAATTTTTTAAATTAAATAGTAAACATAAAAACGACAATATAATTATAGCCTTTTTTAGAAAGTAATAGAAATTTTTCATAAAACTAGATACTCCTGTAAATCTTATTTCGATTTAATATATTACAAAAATAAGCAAAAAGACCATACCATAACTGGAAAATAATGTTTTCCAGTTATGGTATGGTCTGAAAAAATAAAATCATGTATCATAAATATGTAATTATAAAAATTGTTTGCAAAACAGGGGGGAAAACAAATGAGAAAAAAATTATTTTCAAAACAATTAGTCTGTTGTATGATGGTATTAGTAATGGTATTTGGGATGACAAATACTGCAAGTGCATGGACTGCAAGATATGCAAGGTGTCCAAGGTGTGGCGTATCAAATAAAAGTTATGGATTTGAGGGAAGAATATATACAGATACATTAAATTATGGTCCGGGGAAAACATGTCCAGTATGTAACATTGTTGTACCGGTAGGAAGCAAACATTATGTAGATGTAATATATGATAGATATTATTTTTTATGTAATGGAGCAAAGTGTTCTGGATTAAGTATTGAGAATCGAAAGTATACTATTTTGGTTGAATCTGATAGACAACATTGGCAAAAGTAGAAAGGAATGTTGATATGGATGTAGGATCAATTCAAAGTAAAGTCACAAGAGGGAACTATTTCAATTCTAAAAAATCTGTGACTTTAGCAGGTGAGCAGGAGTTTTTGCCGGAAAATAAAGATGCAGGGCAGCAGTCTGGAATCAGCCATTGGACATATACGACTGTTTCCAATTCATCTGTTCACAATCCGATGCAGGATAAACTGCAGTCTGAGAGTGAACAGATTCAGGATGATGGAGTAAAAGACTTATTTCAGCAGATGGTAAATTCATATAAAAATCTGAACCTGAATCTGGTTGAATCTGAGGAAGAGTGTAAAGCGACTGAAGTGGCAAAAGATGGCGACCAGAATAAAAATAATATCATCAATGTAGATAGAAAAGTTATTTTATCTATGAAACAAAGCCAGGAATATGCAGAACGGGTCAATCATATTTTACAGAATGCAAATGAAGTGACAAGCGGATTTATCGAAGACTGTATACAGCATGCAAAAGAACTTTCAGACGATGAGACAATCTGTACGGTAGGAAAAATTGAGACAAAGCTCATAGATAATGGTGGCAAACCGGCATTGGTCACATCCGTGCATTTTGAATATACATCGAAACATTCGGATGAAGTGAAAGAACACAGATGGGACGGAAATGTGGAAAACCTGAAAAAAGAATATATGCAGAAAATAGCGAAAAAATTTGAGGACAGAGTGGAAGAATTGTTAAGAGACAGGGAAAAACATTGATAAGTTATCAAAACAAGACACGAAAAAACAGGGTGGCAGCACCCTGTTTTTTTTCCATCCACCGACCCAAACCGACCACTTACCGCAAATCAGTAGAAAACGTCTAAGCCATTGCCTATAATGACATCAGAAAGGAGGAAGTGAGAAAATGCAAATAGAAATAAAACTCGATGAATCCTGCAAAGAACCTAAAATCATCATCCATACAGACAAGATGACCGAAGAAGTATCACAGATCGTAAAGCTGCTGTCGGAAGAAAAACCGGAAGTCTTTGCAGCGATTCACGAGAATGGCGAAATCGTTTTGTTAGAACAGACGGAAATAATACGGATCTATGCAGAAAACGAACGGGTATATGCAAAGACAAAAGACGGCAGCTACCGGTTAAAGGCAAGACTGTATGAGTTGGAGGAGAGGCTGAACAAAAAAATGTTTATCCGCATCTCCAATTCGGAGATCATTAATCTGAAAGAAGTAAAAAAATTTGACTTAAGTTTTTCCGGGACGATCTGTGTTTCGATGTCAGACAAAACAGCAACGTATGTTTCAAGGCGTTACGTCAGAAAAATTAAACAGGTATTGGGATTATAGAAATGGTGGTTCGTGTGAAAAATATATTTTTCACACACAGGAATGGAGGTTATCATGAAAAAAAGAATTTTATGCAGAGCGCTTACAGGTGCGCCAATCGGTCTGGCAATCAGTACCGCAATTACAATTTTCTTTTCGCTCATATACGGTGACGGAAATTATTATCCGGTCGTCCCAGCATTGGTGGAGCAGTGTGGAAATGAAATCAATGCGGTGATGGCGCAGATGATCGCATCTTTGCTGTACGGTGCAGTCTGGGCAGGCGCGTCCGTGATATGGGAGATGGATGACTGGAGCCTGCTGCGGCAGACAGTGACTCATCTGCTGGCAGGTTCGATTGCAACATTTCCGGTTGCATATCTGATGTATTGGATGAAACATAGCATTGCAGGGGTCGTTGTATATTTTGCGATATTTATCGGAATCTATGTTGGAATCTGGATCACATTATACAGCAGGGCAAAGAGAGAGGTCACAAAGCTGAATGAAAAAGTAAGTTTACAAAACCGGTAAGAGATCTGTTTTTTATTGCAAAACACCGCTCCATTTGCAGGTATTTTTCTAAAAAGAGAAATGATACATTGAAGAAAATGAGAAACTTGCAGGAGGGAGGCTGCTGTATGGAACACAGGTTCTTACGGCAGCAAGGCAGAAAATGGAAAAAAATATAAAATTTGAACAGAATACACCGCTGTGGGATAACAGTCTTTCGATAGAAGAACGTCTTGACTATCTGACAGGGGCAATGACGCTTGAAGAAAAAATACACTGTCTGACAACCGGATGCTCTGACATTCCGAGGCTTGGAATCCGGGCAACTTATATGGGCGGTGAGGCTGCACACGGGATTGAGGCGAGACATGACCAGGCATTTAATAAAGGGGTGCCGGAGCCGACCACAGCTTTCACTCAGCCGATTGGTATGAGTGCGAGTTTTGACAGGGAGCTGATCAGAGAATGTGGTCGCGCTGTCGGCGAGGAAGCCAGGGCTTTGTATACAAGAAATGGTGGAGGCGGGCTCTGCCGCTGGGCGCCAACGATTGATATGGAGCGCGATCCGAGATGGGGAAGGACGGAAGAGTCATACGGCGAAGATCCGTATCTGACCGGAGAGATGGCGGGCGCATATATCCGCGGTATGAGGGGCGAGGATCCTTTTTATATCCGCTGCGGGGCAACGCTGAAACATTTTTACGCAAACAATGTGGAGAAAGACCGCATTAAGATCTCATCTTCCGTGGACCGGAGAAATAAAAACGAATATTATTTAAAACCTTTCAAAAAGGCGATCATGGAGGGCGGTGCGGAGGCAGTCATGACATCCTACAATGAGATCAATGGAACCCCTGCGATTGTCAATGATGAGGTACGTCATGTTTTAAAGGGCACTTATGGGCTGCCGGGACATGTGGTCTGTGACGGTGGTGATTTTTCACAGACGGTGAACGATCATCATTTTTATCAGACGCACGGGGAAACACTGGCAAATGGCCTGAAGGCTGGTGTAGACTGTTTCACGGATGATGGCGAACTCGTTTATGCTGCGGCAAGGAAAGCATTGGATAACGGCTGGATCACGGAAAAAGATATTGATGAATCGGTGCGCAATTCATTCCGGACAAGGATAAGGCTTGGCATGTTTGACAAAGAGGGCGACTGCCCGTATCAGAACATGGGCGAAGAATATATCAACAATGAGGAACATCAGGAGCTTGCCCGTAAAATGGCGGCTGAGGCGGTTGTCCTTTTGAAAAATGAAAATGAAATTCTTCCGTTGGATGAAAATGCAGTAAAAAATGTAGCAGTAGTAGGTCCACTCTCTGATGTGTGGTACAAGGACTGGTATTGTGGCATCCCTCCTTATGAGGTTACTGTCTTAGATGGGATCAAAGAAGCATTTCCAAATGCAAAGATCAGCCATGAGACAGGACTTTCTGAGATCCGTATCCGTCTGGCAGATGAAACCGGTGATAACTGCTATGTAGGACTGGATGAGAATACCCGGTTAAAACTGGTAGCAAAAGAACAGGCAGAAACATTTATATTGAATGACTGGGACTGTGGCAGTATGACCCTGGTGGCAAAAAGCAACGGCAGATTTGTCACTTTAGAGGAGGATACAGATATCATCAAGGCGGACAAAAAAGAAGCCTTTGGGTGGTTTGTCCGTGAGTTGTGGAATTTGAAGTGGGAAAAAAGCAGTTTTACACTGGAAAGCTGGAATAAGAAGCAGGTAATTGTGGATAAAGATGGTCATTTTTCCATCTGCGTGGATAATCCGCCGGCAAGATTTGAGATAGAGATCGTAAAAGACGGGAAAACTGCTGCGGAGAAAACAGCAAAAGAAGCTGATCATGTGATAGCAGTCATTGGCTGCAATCCGGTCATCAACAGCAAAGAGGAAGTTGACCGCACCACGATTGTACTTCCGACGGAGCAGGAAGAACTGGTAAAACGGGTGGCAGCAGTGAATCCGAACACCATTGTGGCTTTGATCAGCAACTATCCGTATGCCATCGGTGAATTGGAGAAAAATGTTCCGGCGATCCTGCTGTCTGCATCGGGCAGTCAGGAACTTGGACACGGAATCGCAGATGTGCTGACCGGAAAAGCAGCAGCTGCGGGACGATTAAATATGACATGGTACCGTTCGGATGAAGATCTGCCGGATATGAACGACTATGATATCATTCAGGGAAAACGCACTTACCAGTATTTTGACAGAGAAGTGCTCTATCCGTTTGGATATGGTCTGACTTATGCAGCATTTTCCTACGAAAAAATGCAGATCAAAAAAGAACGCGGCTGTATCAAAGTGAGCTGCTTTATCAGGAATACCGGAGAAAAAACCGGGGATGAAGTCGTACAGCTTTATGTGCATAAAAAGGATTCCCGTGTAAAACGACCGATCAAACAGCTGGCTGGATTTGAGCGTGTCCATAATATAAAACCGAAAGAAATCAGAAAAGTTAACTTTACAGTACAGTTGTGGGAGTTAGAGTATTATGATGTGATCTCAGAGCGTATGATCTTAGAAGACGGAACATATCAATTTATGGCAGGCGCGTCATCACAGGATATCCGCTTAGAACAGAGTATTGAAATTGATGGAACGCATGCCGGAAAAAGAAATCCGTTCCAGGCAACTGCTGCCGACTGTTATGATGCATATGACCACATGTTTTTACATCGGGGAATCAACGGTTCATCCTGTGTGATCCCTGGCTGTGCCGGAGATGATCCGGATGAGATGAAAGAACAGCCGGTGAGTGGAAAGTTAATTTATCATGATTTTGTATTCAGCAAAAAGCCGCTTAGGCTGAACATCACGTTAAAAGTATTAGAACCGGTCAAGGTGACTGTGACAGGGAAAAATGTCGCAACGGTCACTGCAGAGCCGGTGGACTGTTACCGGATGTTAGAGATGGATCTGCCGGAAAATTTTATTGAAACCGGAAAACCGGAAACCATTCAGATCCAGGTGGAGGGAAAATGTAAGATATCCAAATTTGTGTTTGCCTGATAAAAAATTCACAATTGAACCGTGCGCAGTGAAGTGTTATAGTATGTTTTGGATGATATTCCGTATACAGGAAATCATACCAGAACATATTTTTTATCAGAAAAAGAGAATAAAACCAGGAAAACCGCTTGTATCCGTCAGTCGACGGAATGAGACAGTCGCATGCTGCTTCACAAAACGGGGAGTGAAATCCGGTTCACATTTTGCTCCGCCAGACAAAGGGGGAAAATCCCCTGTCCGTCAGAGGAGGATTGCATGCAGATCAGTTTTATTGGCGCCGGAAAGGTCGGCGTGTCACTCGGAAAATATTTTATCAGTAAGGGCAGGAAAGTAGGAGGTTATTATAGTCTAAGCCCAGAGTCTGCCGCATGGGCAGCAAATTTTACACACACAAAGAAATATCAAAGTATCAAAGAAATCATTAGCAGCAGCGACATGATCTTTTTTACCGTACCTGATGACAGAATCAGGGAAGTCTGGGAGTCGGCAAGACCGTATACCCATGGTAAAATCATTGCACACTGCAGCGGGATTCACAGTTCGAACATCTTTTCTGATATAGATCGTACTGGTAGTATGGCCTATTCTATTCATCCACTCTGTGCCATCAGTGACAGGGAAACATCCTGGCAGGCGCTTGGTGATGTACTGTTCACCATTGAGGGGGATGCACGAAATATCTCCAATATCCAAGAAATGTTTACGCAGATGGGAAACCGTACCTGTTTTATTTCTGCGGAAAACAAAATCAAATATCATGCAGCGGCGTCTTTGGCATCAAACCATATGACGGCGGTATTTTTTATGGCGCAAAAACTGTTCTTAGAGTGCGGTTTTACGGAACAACAGGCAAATGAGGAATTGTACCGGCTTGCAAAAGGCAATCTGGAAAATATCCATGCACAGGGATGTATTGCTTCCCTGACAGGACCTGTGGAGCGCGGTGACAAAAATACCGTACAGAAACATCTGGATGCATTGAATGCTGACATGAAAAAAGCCTATCTGGAAAATGCAAAGCAGCTTTTAGAGATTGCGGAGCAGAAAAATCCGGATAGAGATTATGCGGCAATGAAAGAAGTTTTCATGCCGACAAAAATTGAAAAATCGTGTGAAAAATAAAGATTTTCACATGCAGGAATGGAGAATGAAAAATGAAAAACACAGTACTGACTTTGCAGAAGCAAAAAGACGAACACGACAAGATCACAATGGTAACGGCTTACGATTACACGACCGCGAAGATCATGGATGAATCCGGCGTGAACACGATCTTAGTCGGAGATTCACTGGGTATGGTCATGCTTGGTTATGATGATACATTATCCGTGACCATGGAAGATATGATCCATCACACGGCAGCAGTGACCAGAGGAGCAAAAAATGCATTTGTTGTTGCAGATATGCCGTTTATGTCCTACCAGACTTCCGTCTATGATGCGGTGGTCAATGCGGGACGCCTGATGAAAGAGGGCAGAGCAAACGCAGTCAAATTAGAGGGTGGAGTAGAATTTGCCCCGCATATCAAAGCAATCGTACAGGCATCGATCCCGGTCGTTGCACATCTTGGACTGACACCACAGTCAGTCAATGCATTTGGCGGATTTAAAGTACAGGGCAAAGATATCGAAGCAGCACAGAAACTGATCGAGGATGCAAAAGCAGTGGAAGAAGCAGGTGCATGCATGGTTGTTTTGGAATGTGTACCGGCAAAACTTGCGAAGAAAATCACGGAGACACTTAAGATTCCGACCATCGGTATCGGGGCAGGCGCAGATTGTGACGGTCAGGTGCTTGTTTATCAGGATCTGCTTGCCATGTACGGTGATTTCCGTCCAAAATTCGTAAAAGTATTCGCAAATGTCGGTGATGCAATGCGCGAGGGAATGGCAGCATACATCAAAGAGACAAAAGAGGGAACATTTCCGTCAGCAGAGCACTGTTTTAAAATAGACGATTCCGTGATCGAAAAATTATATTAGGGGGACAAAAAAATGAAAATCGTATCAACCATAAATGAAGTAAGAGAACAGGTAAAAGAGTGGAAAAAAGAAGGAAATACGATCGGTTTTGTTCCGACCATGGGCTATTTACATGAGGGACATGCGAGCCTTATTGATGCGGCACGCAAAAATAACGGCAAAGTAGTGGTCAGCATTTTTGTAAATCCGATCCAGTTCGGACCAAATGAGGATTTAGACAGTTATCCAAGAGATTTAGAGCATGACGCAAAACTCTGTGAGGAGCATGGAGTTGATCTGATCTTCCATCCGACACCGGATGAGATGTATGGGGATAACTTCTATACCTTTGTGGATATGGATGTGCTCACAAAAGAACTTTGTGGATTAAGCAGGCCGGTTCACTTTCGTGGAGTATGTACGGTTGTATCCAAGCTGTTTAACATTGTGACTCCGGACAATGCATATTTCGGACAGAAAGATGCGCAGCAGTTAGCGATCATCAAACGTATGGTCAAAGATTTAAACATGCCGTTATCCATCCACGGCTGTCCGATCATCCGTGAAGAGGATGGTCTTGCAAAGAGCTCCAGAAATACATATCTTTCCCCGGAAGAGAGAAAAGCTGCACTTGTTCTGAGCCGTTCTGTTTTCCTTGGTGAAAAAATGGTAAAAGAAGGAGAGCGTGACTGTAAGAAAGTGATTGCTGCAATGACCGCGGAAATAGAAAAAGAACCGTTGGCAAAAATCGATTATGTCAAAATTGTAGATTTATCCACAATGCAGCAGATCGATACAATCGAACACGGCATACTTGCAGCAATGGCAGTATACATCGGAAAAACAAGACTGATCGACAACTTTATGATCGAGGACTAGAAAAGAGGAAAATATGACAATTTCAATGTTAAAAGGAAAAATCCACCGCGCGACCGTAACACAGGCAGAACTTGACTATGTGGGAAGTATTACCGTAGATATCCAGCTTTTAGAGGATGCCGGAATCTTCGAATATGAAAAAGTACAGATCGTGGATGTAAACAACGGCGCACGCTTTGAAACTTATACGATCGCAGGGGAGCGCGGCAGCGGAGTCATCTGTTTAAACGGTGCAGCAGCCCGTATGGTACAGACGAATGATAAAGTGATCATCATGGCATATGCAGATGTGACGCCGGAAGAGGCAAAACAGCAGAAACCGGTTGTTGTGTTTGTAGATGAAAATAACCATACGACTGAGATTACAAACTATGAACATCATGGGGAGATATCGGCGATCCGTTAAAGAAATCCGGTAACAGCAGATATGAGAATGTGGCGTTGGTGAAACGGTAACAGTTGAATCATAAAAAGCAATAAGTTATAATTATTTATAATTTATTGCTTTTTTTAGTTATGTCAATTTATTTTTGCAGAACAAAATTCATTTTTTGAAAAATAGATCTGTTTACATGGAGGGAAAATATGCCGCATAATTTTTATGAACTCGTATGGATTTTTATCATTTATGCCTTTATCGGCTGGTGTACGGAAGTATCTTATGCAGCCTTAGACCGTGGAATTTTTGTAAACCGTGGATTTTTAAATGGGCCTTACTGTCCGATTTATGGCTGTGGCGTTGTGATCGTCGTTGCGGTGTTAACCCCATTGAAAGAAAATCTGTTGATATTGTTTATCGGTTCATTTTTACTGACATCCATTCTGGAATATATTACAGGATATCTGCTTGAAAAAGTATTTCATAACCAGTGGTGGGATTATTCTGACAAGCCGTTTAATATTCATGGCTATGTCTGCCTCAAATTTTCCATCTACTGGGGACTTGCATGTACATTTATCATGGATGTTCTGCATCCGATCATTTATAAAGGAATTACGCTGATGCCGCATATTCCAGGCGTAATATTGCTGTGTATTATCATGACTGTCTTTTTTGTGGACTGCGGCATTACCGTTGCAACAATCCTGAAATTTAATAAACGACTCAAAGTTATGGATGAAATGGCGGAACGTATACATAAACTGTCTGATGAGATCGGAGAAAACATTTATGAGAACGTGACGGACATTGTAGAAAAATCAGAAGAATTCCAGAAGACACATGCGGAGCTGCTGGATAAATTAGCGGAAACAAAGGATAACCTGATGGAGATTCCGGGCAGTGCCAAAGAAAAGATCACAGAAACGACTGGTGCAGCGAAAGATAAAATTGTTGAGACAACTGGAACTGCAAAGGATAAGATTGCAGGAACGACTGGTGCAGCAAAAGATAAGATTACAGGAACAACCGGCGCAGCGAAAGATAAATTTGCAGATACTGCCGCAAATGCCAGACTTGTGCTGGAAGAAAATATTATGGAAGCTAAGAGCAGTTTTGAAGCTAAGAAAAATGCCTGGACTGAAAAATCCGAAGAGTGGAAGAAAAACCGCGAAAGACAAAAGGCGGAACTTTCCGAACTTTCCGAAAAATATGAACATCTTTTTGAGGAGAAGAACTTTGGTTTTAAGCGTCTTATGAAGGCATTCCCTGATATGAAGTCAAGAGAGAACGATAAGACTCTGACGGAATTTAAAAAACATTTTCATTTAGACAAGCCGGAACAAAAATAAAATAAACGCACAGCGGGCAGCAGTGCAGAAACGGAGAAAACATGATCAGAACAGTCGATACCAAGATAATTACAGAAAATATCAAAGAGATGTGTATTGAAGCAAATCATTATCTTTCAAAAGATATGGACATTGCAATGAAGCAGGCAGTTGAGACAGAAAAATCCGAACTTGGTAAAAAAATCTTAAACCAGCTTCAGGATAACTTAAAGATCGCAGATGAAGAGATGATACCGATCTGTCAGGATACCGGAATGGCAGTCATCTTTTTAGAAGTTGGACAGGATGTTCATTTTGAGGGAGATGCGATCGAGGATGCCATTAACGAAGGCGTGCGTCAGGGATACACAGAAGGATTTTTACGGAAATCTGTTGTAAAAGATCCATTGATCCGTGAAAATACAAAAGATAATACACCGGCAGTTATCCATTATTCCATCGTACCGGGAGATAAAGTAAAGATTACGATTGCACCGAAAGGATTCGGAAGTGAAAACATGAGCCGCGTGTTCATGTTAAAGCCGGCAGATGGTATCGAAGGAGTGAAAGATGCCATATTAACAGCCGTAAAAGATGCAGGACCGAATGCATGCCCGCCTATGGTCGTGGGAGTCGGGATCGGTGGTACGTTTGAAAAATGTGCAATTCTTGCAAAAAAAGCGCTGACCCGTCCGGTTGGCGAACATTCCGATATCCCTTACGTGAAAGATATGGAAGAAGAACTGCTTGGAAAGATCAATAAACTTGGCATTGGACCGGGCGGACTTGGCGGTACGACAACAGCACTTGCAGTCAATATCAATACTTATCCGACACATATCGCAGGACTTCCGGTAGCTGTTAATATCTGTTGTCATGTAAACCGTCATGTAGTAAGGACAGTCTGAGATTAAGACTTTTCAAATGCAAAATACATTTTTCACACGCAGGATTTGTGCTTCGCACAAACTTGTGATGCGCTTAAAAGCAGCGTAAGAATGGAGGTTATCATGGATAAACACATTACAACACCGATTACGGAAGAAGTCACAAAAGATTTAAAATCTGGTGATTATGTTTATATTACAGGAACGATTTATGTAGCAAGGGATGCTGCACATAAAAGAATGATCGAGGCACTGCAGCGTGGAGAAGAACTGCCGATCGATATTAAGGACAGCACAATATATTATATGGGACCGTCTCCGGCACGAGAAGGGAGACCAATCGGTTCGGCAGGACCAACAACAGCTTCACGTATGGATAAATATGCACCGACATTACTTGACCTTGGAGAAAAGGCTATGATCGGTAAGGGGAAACGCACAAAGGAAGTTATTGATGCGATTGTACGTAACCATGCAGTTTACTTTGCGGCGATCGGTGGTGCAGGAGCACTGTTATCAAAATGTATCACAAAATCAGAGATTGTATGTTATGAGGATCTTGGAGCAGAGGCAATCCGCAAGATTGAGATAAAAGATTTCCCGGTTATCGTTGTCATTGACAGCCAGGGGAATAATCTTTATGAAACAGCGATCAGGGAATTTGCATCCATTTAAGAATAAAATTTTTACATGTGAGGATTTGTGTTTATGCACCGACATGCAGATGAAAAAGAGATTTTCACTGGAAAGCAGCACAGGAATGGAGAATTTTATGGAAAGAAATTTAAACTGGGCAGTTCTTGGAACCGGTGTGATCGCAAATGAGATGGCGCAGGCTTTAAATACCATGGGGAAAAAACTCTATGCAGTGGGAAACCGTACTCATGAAAAGGCAGTTAAATTTGCGAAAAAATATCAGGTAAAAAAAGTATATGATGATTTTCATGAGATGTTTACTGATCCACAGGTGGATGTGATCTATATCACTACACCGCATAACACCCATATCGAATTTGTCAGGGAAGCGCTGAAAAATAAAAAGCATGTGTTATGTGAAAAATCAATTACTTTAAACAGTCTTGAACTGGATGAAGCATTGCAGCTTGCAAAGGAAAATAATGTTATTTTTGCAGAAGCGATGACAATCTGGCATATGCCGCTTTATAAAAAATTATGGGAATTTATCGATGCGGGGAAAACGGGAGAATTTTCTTCAAATCTGAAAGAAGAGTATGCAGAGATTGCAGACTGGTTGAAAGAAGGGATACCTGCACTTGGAAAAGTCCAGATGATCCAGCTTAATTTTGGAAGTTATAAAGAATATAATATGGATAACCGTTTCTTTAATATGAATCTTGCAGGTGGGGCATTGTTAGATATCGGTGTCTATGCACTCAGTATTGCACGCAGTTTTATGGAGAGCAAACCGGATCAGGTTTTGAGCCAGGTAAAATTTGCACCTACCGGCGCGGATGAACAGGCAGGCATTTTACTGATGAACAAAGAATCACAAATGGCAACGCTTGCTTTATCCTTACATTCAAAACAGCCAAAACGTGCAGTCATCAGTTGTGAAAAAGGATATATTGAAATCATGGAATATCCGCGGGCAGATCAGGCGGTGATTGTGGAAGCTGAGTCCGGGGTGCGCCATATTGTGACAGCAGGAGATACAAAAAAGGCCTTACAATATGAAATGGAAGATATGGAGTATGCAATAGAGACGGGAGATATCCGGAAACTCAGAATATCTGATACAAAAGATGTCATGGATATTATGACAGGTTTAAGGAAAGAATGGAATATGAAATATCCGGGAGAGATATGGTAAAAGTATACTGGCATTTAAAATGCCTTTTCTGTGATATAAATAATTATAAATCCGTATTCCGGGAATAAAAAACAGAAATGTGAAAATAATAGTTGACAAATCAGGAAAGATTTAGTATAGTTATTCATGCGTTACGGCGCACGAACAATATCATATTGATAAATAAAGACTTTGGAGAAGTACTCAAGTGGCCGAAGAGGTGCCCCTGCTAAGGGTATAGGTCGGGTAACCGGCGCGAGGGTTCAAATCCCTCCTTCTCCGCTTATTATTTACAATATGAGTTGTTCAAATTTTTTTTGAAAATGTTGTTGACAAACATCACAAACTTTGGTAATATAAACGAGTTGTGAAAAATAAGAATTACAAATTGTTTAAAAAAACATGAAAATTCAAAAAGTTACAACAAATCAGAAAAAAGTTCTTGACAAACAGAACAACACATGATAAGATATCAGAGTTGTCGCGTTTGAGATAACAAATCGGACATAAACGATTGAAAGAAATTCTTTCAAAAAAATGAAAAAAGTTCTTGACAAACCAGTCTTGATAAGATATAATAAACAAGC